>JBEVKW010000478.1:0-9131 GCA_040509495.1 Chitinophagaceae bacterium
CTTCTCTGCTTTAGTGGTTTTATTCGTGTTAGTCCGCGGCCATTCGTGCTCATTCGCGACCATTCGCGGCCATTCGTGCTCATTCGCGTTAGTGCATGCCGGGGAAAAGCGGGCGGCCGATAACTTCCCTGAACGGCCATGGAATTGCCACCAGTATTGCTAATAGTGCGATGAAGAACAGCCAGAACGCCCTCTTGAACTTCAATTCGTCAGCTACAGGCTTCTTTGCCATTTTATATCCTGCGGTGATAAGAATGATTGCAATGATCATGAATACCGGATGCTCTATCCAGAAAAAACGAAGCGGTTTATTGGACATGATGCTGATGCCTTCCGGTAACTGATCTTTTATTTTCAGGATGCCATATTGCTTTCCCAATAACAATAAAAAAAGTCCGATCAAAAGATTTATGTGGGAAGAGATCAGTGTAAACAACCAGATCTTTCTATCGCCAGCTGTAAAAGATCTTTTCTGTTGCCAGCCTGTATACGCTTTAAATATCGAAACCAGCAGCAGTATCAAAACTACCCAACGAAGTAAATTGTGGAGGTGTAACATGCCTGTAGCCATAATGTGGATGATTTGCCGCCAAAGGTAAGGAAGTTTGAAAGTTTAATGGTTTAAGGGTTTAAAAGTTTGGGAGGGTCGGAGAGGTTTAGAAGGTTTGATAAGTTACATTGGACAATGAAGGCCTATACCAAGCTCTTAAACTATTAAACTTTTAAACTCTTAAACTTTTAAACCCTCCTCCCTACTCCACCCATTCCGCCACAAACACATTCGTATCTCTCGTTCCGCCATTATTCCTGTTGCTGGAGAATACGATCTTTTTTCCATCGGGAGAGAACATGGGAAATGCGTCAAAGCCTTTGTCGCGGCTTACTTTTTGGAGATTGGTACCATCTTCATTGATCGTATACATGTTAAAGGGAAAACCTCTTTTGTATTCGTGATTTGATGCGAAGATGATCCGTTTGCTATCGGGCATATAACTGGGCGCCCAGTTAGCCTGACCATAAGAGGTTACCTGGCGGGCATTGCTGCCGTCTGCATTGGCGACCCACACTTCCATATTGGTTGGTGCAACAAGATGCTCAGCGAGGAGCTCTTTATATTCTTTCACTTCGGCTTCTGTTTTGGGGCGTGATGCACGCCAGATGATCTTTTTACCGTCAGGGCTGAACCATGCGCCACCGTCATAACCAGGCGTATTCGTAATACGTTTTTCTTGCCCCGTTGCAAGATCCATGATGTATAGCTCGATATCACCGTCTTTATCACTGGTATAGATCATTTTTTTGCCATCAGGACTTAAGGTTGCTTCGGCGTCGTATCCCTTTGAACTGGTCAGTTGCTTTACGATCTTGCCGTTCAGGTCTGCCATGAAAATATCATAACTGGGATATAATGGCCAGATGTATTTATTGCCATACTTCGCGCGATCCGGTGTCGGCGGGCAGGTATCGGCACCGAGATGAGTAGATGCGTAAATAATGTGTTTATTGTCTTTCGTAAAAAACGCGCAGGTAGTTCTGCCTTTACCAGTGCTGACCATTTTATACGCAAACTTTTCTCCTGCCTTTTCCGGTACTTTCCCAATAAAGATCTGATCGCAGGCGATACCATCCTTTGAGCTGGTACGCTGGAATACGAGCCATTTGCTGTCATAACTCCAGTAAGCCTCGGCATTATCGCCTCCAAAAGTGAGTTGCTGAATATTCTTAAAATGAGTCTCTTCGGGGTAATGCAGCGTGTCCGCAACGGCAGCACCATGCTGCTGAGCCACTACCGAACTGGAAAACAGGGCTAAAACCCCCATTACAGAAATACTAAAAGCAAGTTTTTTCATGTTTCTTCGTTTATATAAGCGCCCGCAAAGGTATTTTTGGGCGGGATTTGATTTGTCAGACAATTGTCATAGATCGTCCCCGCGGCTAAGTCCGGGCGCCCTGAAAAACAAAAAACATATGAAATTCTCTATAGTCCTGCTTTTTTCGGTCATCCTGCTGGTATCCTGTGGCGATGACGATAATGGTTCACCTTATTCAGAGATCCTGGCGCAGCCGCCTTATGCCGCTATTACTGATAGTATTCGCCAGGACCCCGGCCGGGATGATCTGTACTTCAGGAGGGCCGTGTTGCTCAACCGGAATAACCTCCCGCAACCTGCGCTGGCTGATTTCCGGAAGGCCTGGTCGATCAATGCTGAAGAACCCTATGCGATTGGAGTGGGAAACATCCTGCTGGAAAAAAGACCTGATTCCGCGACCGCGTTTTTGCAACAAGCAATCAAAGACCTGCCTCAAAGTATTTTCTTACGACTACTGCTGGCACGCTCCTATGACGCTCAACAGGAAACGGATAAAGCCATCCTTGTGTGCAATGAAATACTTCATACAGATTCCAACCAGTTGAACACACTGGCGCTTAAAGCGGAATTGCTGGAAAAGAAAAACGATGTGCCTGCCACGATTGCCACACTGGAGAGAGTACATCAACTTGTACCGTCCAATGTACAACTCGCCAACAAACTCATGTACCAATACGCGGAAACAAAAAATCCCAAAGCGCTATCCCTTGCAGATACGCTGCTTCGCAGGGATTCAATGAAAGTAAGTGCTGATCCGTTATATGTGAAGGGGCTTTATTATGCAAACACGGGTGATAATGCGAATGCACTTCGCTTGTTTGACCAGACCATCCAGCGGAGCCATCGTTATCTCAATGCTTATATAGAAAAAGGAAAGATCTTTCTCAACCAGAAGAAGACAGGAGAAGCGCTGAAAACACTTCAACTGGCTATTACCGTTGACGCCGCATTTGCAGATGCATGGTACTGGATCGGCAAATGCCAGGAAGAAATGGGGCAGAAAGCAGATGCAAAGCTGAGCTACCAGAAAGCTTTCTCGCTTGACAAAACGTTCATCGAGGCGAAAGAAGCGGCCGAGAAGATCAGGTAACTTTCTCCTTTCCATCTTCCGCCGCACACTTAAACTTCCCCTCATTCCGTATATTTACCTATTAAAACTATCTCATGGCTATTGTCGCCCCCTCACTATTAGCGGCCAATTTTTTGAAGCTGGAAGACGAATGTAAGATGTTGAATGAAAGTGAAGCGGAATGGTTTCATCTTGATGTAATGGATGGACGCTTTGTTCCAAATATCAGCTATGGTCCAATGATCATTGAATTTATCCGGAAAACGACCACCAGGGTCTGCGATGTTCACCTGATGATCCTTGAACCGGGCCTGTATGCGGAGCAGTTCAAAAATGCAGGCGCTGATAATCTGTCTGTGCACATAGAAGCCTGTCCTCACCTGCACCGAAATCTCCAACAGATCAAGTCGCTGGGTATGAAAGCGGGTGTGGCCATCAATCCGCATACCCCTGTTTCAGACCTGAGCGATATCCTTCATGATACCGATGTAGTTTGTATGATGAGTGTAAACCCCGGGTTTGGCGGACAGCATTTTATTCCGCATACTTTTGAAAAGATCAAACAGCTGCGTAAAATGATCGATGAAAAAGGATTATCGACATTGATCGAGATCGATGGTGGCGTAACCGAACAAAATGCGGCAGAGATCATGCAGGCCGGCGCCCATGTCCTTGTTGCAGGCAGCACCGTTTTCAAATCAAAAGATCCGAAAGCAACGATCGCCGCCCTGAAAGCTGCGCAGTAATGCTTTTCCAAAGAGAACCGAAACCTGTAATATGACTGCGCGCCTTTTCCTATCGTTTAAGTCCATACACACGTATAAGCCATTTGTATTATCGATGGGTTTTGTACTGATGTCTATGATCTGCTTTGCACAGAAAAAATATGCATTTGTTTCAGGCCGCGTTATTGATGAACAGGAAAACCACCTTTCGCATGTGTCTGTCACACAGATCGGCAATCAGTCCGGCATTACAACAAACGACACAGGTTATTTCAGGATAAAAGTTCCGGCTGAGCGCGCATTTGCCCTGGTGTTCAGCTATACGGGATTCCGCACAGAGCAAAAGAATTTTCTACTGAACGAACAGGAAGAAGAGTTCATCATTCTGCGCCTTGAAAGAACGACAAGCGTGATGCAGGAAGTGGTGGTCACTGATCAGCGTGACCGCCGGGAAGCTGGCCTGATCCGCCCCAACCCTAAAACCATTATCAATCTTCCTTCCGTTACAACCGGCGTGGAAAGTCTGCTGAAAGTATTTGTTGGTTCCAACAATGAACTCACCTCGCAATATTCCGTCCGCGGTGGAAGCTTCGATGAAAACCTGATCTATGTAAACGACTTCGAGGTATTCCGTCCTTACCTGGTCCGCAATGGTCAGCAGGAAGGCCTTAGTTTTATCAATCCCGAACTGGTCAGAAATATCAGTTTCTATACTGGCGGATTCCAGGCAAAGTATGGAGATAAAATGAGCAGCGTACTGGATATACAATACAAAAAGCCAAAGCGGTTCGGAGGATCTGCATATGCGGGCATTCTTGAACAGGGGCTTCATCTGGAGGGCACGAGTAACAATGAAAAATTCAGCTATCTGGTAGGGGCGCGTAACCGCAGTAACAGGAACCTGCTCAGCCGGCAGGAAACACAGGGCAACTACGTGCCTGCTTCGGCAGATGTGCAGGGTATGTTCCAGTATCAGCTGGGCAGGCATTGGCAGGCAGAATTGTTCGGCACCTTATCGCAAACAAAATTCTCCCTGGTTCCTGCATTCTCCCAACTCACCAGCTCCGTATTCTCGCCTTATTTCACAGCTAACCTTGGATTGGATATCTACTTCGAAGGGCAGGAAAGAGACCAGTATAAAACAAATATGGCCGGCTTTGCATTGACCAACCAGGTAACACGGCAACTTAAACTGAAATGGCTTGTATCAAGATTTGAAAATGATGAGCAGGAAAATGTAGACATCACGGGCGCTTACCTCTTCGGTGATCGCGATTTTGACCAGAGCCAGCCAACATTCGGAATGATCGTTAATCCACTGGGCGCTGGTGTATTCCAGAATTTTTCCCGTAACCAGCTGAACATTACCAACTGGAGCTTTTCCCACAAAGGAAATTTCGATCAGGGGAAGCATGCCTTCCAATGGGGTGCGGGATACGACCGAACGCAGATCAATGACCGTTTGAATGAATGGGAATACCAGGATTCAGCAGGTTATTCATTGCCGCTGAACCCTTCCCAATTGCAAATGGCCAGGTCCATCAAATCGATTGCAGATCTTGACATCGATAAATTCTCCGGCTACCTGCAGGATAACATAGTGCTGGGAGATTCCCTCAACACGTATACTTTAACGGCAGGTGTCCGCTTCAACTATAATTCACTGAACAAAGAATTCCTGGTTTCTCCAAGGATCGGCGCCAGTTGGAAGCCTAACTGGAAGCGCGACTTTATCTTCCGCATTGCAGGAGGCGCCTATCACCAACCTCCGTTCTACCGGGAACTGCGCAGATATGACGGCACGATCAATGCCGCCTTAAAAGCGCAAAAAAGCTGGCAGGGCATATTCGGCTTTGATTATAATTTCACTGGTTTCGGCCGACCGATGCGCTGGACTACTGAAGCCTATTACAAGCACATGACTGATGTAGTTCCATATGATATGGACAATGTTCGCGTCCGCTATTTCGGAGAGAACAATGCCAAGGCATATGCAGCCGGTATCGAAATGCGATTATACGGCGAACTGGTAAAAGATGCCGAAAGCTGGATCAGCATCGGATTGATGAACACAAAGGAAGACATCATTGGCGACACTTATAAACGATACACCCTGGACGCGCAAAACCAACCAATAGACAGTGTCACGGTGGAGCAGGGATGGGTCAGACGACCCACTGACAGGAGGATCACTTTCGGCATGTTCTTCCAGGACTACCTGGCCACTAACAAGAACTTCAAAATGTATCTTAACCTCTTGTATGGCACCAATCTTCCCTACAGTATCCCTAACAACGTGCAATACCGGAGTGCGCTGGAAATTCCGGCTTATATCAGGGCAGATATCGGATTCAGCGCGCTGCTGCTCGATGCTGACAGGAGCCGCCGGCGAAGTCATAGCCCGTTCCTGGGGTTTGATAATATCTGGGTAAGTTTTGAAGTATTCAACCTGATCGATAGGGACAACACCATCTCCTATCTGTTGGTGAAGGATTTTTCGAATACCACCTACGCAATGCCACAGCGGCTGACACCCAGGCTGGTGAACTTCAAGATCGTAGCGAGGTGGTGAGACGGTTGCAATACAAAAGGGATTCAGTGCCATAACGTAAACCTTTTACTGGCGCAGAAAATCTTCTGCCATATTTTAGCAGCAGATATTCATTAGCTGCCTGCTTCATTAAAATGCCCATTGCCATCCAAATCTTCACGAAAGTTTAAACCACCATGCCAGTGATCTCCCTACTCTGGCACAAACTTTTCATATCTGAGATTGTTATACTAAATAAAGTTCTTCGGCAATCAAAAACACTTTAACATCCCTGAAGGAGAATTCACATTTGTGAATAAGTAACTTTAGGAAGTGATTATGATTCCAAGTTATATTTGGAAAGAGGGGTAAAGCTTCTGTAACAAAGTTCAGAAGACGCAAACGAACCCGGCCATTATCCCTCGCCGGTTTGTATTAAGATTAAATTAATCCGCATTGACTGAAACAATCATCAACCTCGAAACCGTAAACCCTATCGAGTTCTTCGGCGTAAACAACGGCAAACTGGACATCCTTAAAAAGAAATTCCCTCTCCTCAAGATCCTTTCGCGTGGTACACAGATCAAATTGAGCGGCTCTCCTGAGCAGATCGAAAATGCAAAGGAAAAGATCACGCTGATCGTGTCTTACCTTGAACGGAACGGACACATGACAGAAAATTACTTTGAACAGGTTCTGGGTGGCGACGATGCTGAAACAGTTGACCATTTTGTAGAACGTCATCCCAATGAAGTGCTCGTATTCGGGCCAAATGGAAAATCTGTACGCGCCCGAACAGCCAATCAGAAAAAACTGGTACAGGAAGCTGAAAAGAATGATGTCGTTTTCGCCATCGGACCAGCAGGTACCGGTAAAACCTATACAGCCGTTGCACTTGCTGTCAGGGCGTTGAAAAACAAACAGGTCAAAAAGATCATCCTGACAAGACCTGCGGTCGAAGCTGGCGAAAGCCTTGGTTTCCTGCCCGGAGATCTGAAAGAGAAGATCGATCCATATCTCCGTCCATTGTATGATGCGCTGGATGATATGATCCCGGCAGATAAACTCGGATACTATATGAGTACGCGTACCATTGAGATCGCCCCGCTGGCTTACATGCGTGGTAGAACGCTCGATAACGCATTCATTATCCTAGATGAAGCACAGAATGCCACTGATCTTCAACTGAAGATGTTCCTTACACGGATCGGCGCCAATGCAAAAGCGATCATCACCGGAGATATGACGCAGGTCGATCTGCCAAGGAATCAGCGTAGCGGACTCTCAACCGCTGTGCGTATCCTTCGCAACATTGATGGCATTGCCCATATTGAACTGGATGAAGAAGATGTGGTACGTCACAGACTGGTAAAACATATCATCCGTGCATACAATAAAGAACATGAAAGAGAGAATCCGGTAACACAACAACGTTAATGTCCCCTTTACTTATTACTAACCTGTTTCGCATAAGCAAGAGGCCGCTCATCAGCTGCCTCTTGCTTTTTTGTATAGCGTGTAATAATCCCGCTGACGAAAAAACAAGTACACCACCAGCTGCATCATTCACACAGAAAGATAACAAAGCTCAGCTGGCATCTGCTATCTCCCTGATCCAAACAGGAGACATGATCACCCGTACAGGAAATGATTTTACAAGCAACAGTTTGCGGCAGTTTTGCCAGACAGATAAAACCTATTCACATTGTGGCATTGCAAGTATAGAACAGGATACCGTTTTCGTGTATCATGCCCTGGGTGGAGAATTCAACCCTGACCAGGCATTATTACGGGAACCATTGTCCCTGTTTGTGGCAACTGAAGCAAATAAAGGTTTTGGCATATTCCGTTTCAATATGGACAGTGTGCAAACAGGCAGATTAATAAATGAAGCCAGAACAGCCTTCGCAAACAAGATCACGTTTGACATGAAATTCGATCTGGCCACTGATGATAAGATGTATTGCAGCGAGTTCACAGCAAAAATGTTCCGGCGCGCGTTCCAGAATGATTCCATGTTTGTACCCGTAAAAATCCCCGGACTGGTATATCTCGCTCCAGACAACCTGTTCACTCATGCTGCATGTAAAAAGGTTTTTGCCGCCACTTACTGAAGATAATATACACCCCACATGAAGGTTATTGACAGATCATCCTGATTTGTTTACATTTACACACAATTAATCAAAAACACGAAAAATGAAAAAAATCGTCTTTTCCATTTGCGCTGGCCTGATGCTTACCATTGTTGCCTGCAAATCCGGTCCGAGCAGCTCAGATCCAAAAGCAACACTGATCGGCTTCTTTAAAGCCATGTCAAATAAAGACCTTAAGGGAGCAAGAAAATATGCGACCAAAGAAAGCGAATCCATGTTAAGCATGCTGGAAATGGCGATGAAAACAGCAGAGAACATGAAATCGAAAGAAATGGAAGAAGACATGAAATATGATGAAGCGAACATGACATTTGGCGAAACACGAATCGATGGCGACAAAGCGATCGTTCCGGTAACTGATAAAAAGAAAAATGAGACCAGTGAATTCATCCTCAAAAAAGAAGACGGTGCCTGGAAAGTAGCCTTCGACAAAGCGTCAATGGCAGAGATGGCTGGTAAAAAAATGCAGGAAGATGGCCAGGAAGCTAACCTGGACTCACTGAACCAGGCATTGGAGCAATTAAACCCCGACTCTATCAATGCTAAAATGCAGGAAAGTGTAAAGGCCCTGGATTCGTTGAATAAAGCATTGAAAAAAGATTAAGAGCGATATAGGTTGACCGTTTACCGTGTTAGTTCACCGGTAAATTTGGCCGAAACAGCTATAAGATCATGAAAACCCTTCCTTCCGGAGGGTTTTCATGATCTTACACTTCAGGTACAGCCATCGGCGACCGGGCCACCGGCAACGGACAGCGACTCCTAAAATCCCTCTTCCTC
>JBEVKW010000479.1:0-19756 GCA_040509495.1 Chitinophagaceae bacterium
ATTAAAAAGTAAAAAAATTACCCTGACAGGAGGGGTATACTTCCTTCAGGGTAATTTTTTTACTTTTTAATGTTGACTTTTTACTTCACTATTGTCCTACCATAAATACAGCGTTGCAGAACATCAGTTTTCCATTCTCCCAGAAGTTGCGGAATAATACATCGTCTGTGAGGTAGGTAACAGACCCTCTTCCGAGGTCCTGCGTAGCGAACAGCAACCCGTCTTTCAGTTTCTTTTTTAGTTTATAACCAACAAAGCCTGCAAGCTGGTTGTCTTTCTTTATTACACCCGCATTCCAGCCGGCGCCATCTTTTGTGAATTCATATAATACATCATCCATTTTCAGGGTGTAGTAATAACTTGGATAACCATACATCAGCGGATGAGAGCTGTCAACATCAACACGGAAGATAGAACCGGGCGTTGTGTTCTCTATTCCATCTCTATCACGATCATTGAACAGCTTTAATGACGCATAGGGATCTTTCTTTCCTGAGCTGTCTTTATCATCCTTTTTTGCAGCGATCACACTCCAGTCCTGGCGCGACAATTGTCCAGCAGCAGATTCCATCGCAACCACACGTCCACCACTGCGGACCCAAAGAACAAACTGCTCCGCACTGCCTTTGTCAGACAGGAAACGGTAACTACCTTCAGGCATGATCAGCACATCGATATCACTCCATTTCGCACGGCTTATATCTGCCGCATTGATCAGTGTGATGGGATAACGTAATTCTTTCTCGAAGAAATGCCAGACTTCTCCGGCGCCGAGAGAGCTTACACCATCGCCTGTCAGCATTGCTACTTTAACGGCTTTCATCGGGTGCACTTTTCCGCTGCCGAAATCATACCCTTTATCAACAAAACCGGTTGTGACCGGCTGCATTGCAACATTGTTCTGATCGCAGATCTTTGCAACTTCCGCCCATAGTGATCCGCCGAATTTCTCGTTTCCTTTTTTCAGAACGATCACTGCGCCTCTTGCAAATGACTTGCCGCTTACTTCAAAAGGAGATTCAGAGAACCGCATTTTAATGCCCGCGCTCATCAGCTGACCAACTGCTCTTGCAGATGATACGCCCAGCCATGGAATTACATATCCATAACTATCCGCAGAACTGTTCTTCACCGAGTCTTTAGAAACAGCACCGCCAGAGGTAACAGCGGTTTTACTTGCAAATGCAGTAAGCCCATACGCATACGGCATTGACCAGGCAGTAATATCATACGTGGCAGAGTCAACCAGTTTGGATTGTGGTTCAAACAGCAAACGGACCATTGTAGATCTTGGCTGAGCAGCACTGATCACAATGTCTCCCTGTCCGACAGAGAACGCTTCTTCTTTTCCGGAATGATAACTATAACCACGGCCCGCGCCTGAGCCTGTTGAATACTGGATTGCATTCTTATCCAGCAACGTCAGCAAAGCACTGATCCTTTCTTTATCCTCCGGTTTGTTCTTGATCACATAAGCTTTGTATTCTGAATTTGCAGCCGTTACCGCATCATTAAAAAATTTCCGGTACTCTTTCAGCAGGTTTGCTGCATTTATTGAGCTGATCTCAACGGTGCTTAATGAGGTGGTGAAGTGGTGTATTGCACGATCATACAACGTAAGGGTGTCACCTTCATCCGTGTCAGCTCCCAGTCCGCCGGCTCCGCCGCCACCCTGCTCGTAGGTCATACCGATTGCTCCGTTATAGATCGGATAAGTATCGCCATAAGAGGGATAGAACAGGTCGAACACTTCTTTCGTAAAATAGAGCCAGTTATTCTTGTCAAAATATTTCGCATGATTCTTACCGATGGTTACCTGGAAATCCCGTTGCCATTTTGTGATCGCTTCATGAAAAGGTTGTGCAGCTGGTGCGAAATAGTAAGGAGAATTGATACCCTGCTCATGGAAATCAACGTGCACCTGGGGCATCCACTGATTGTATACCTTGATGCGCTGCTGACTTTCTATCTGTGTTTGCCAGGCCCAGTCACGATTAAGATCGAAATTGTAGTGATTGGATCTTCCACCCGGCCATGGCTCTCTGTGCTCTCTTGAGTCAAGACGGGGATTATATTGCGTTCCAACAACAGAATTGAACCAGTTAACATAACGGTCGCGTCCATCAGGGTTCACGCAGGGATCCATGATGACTACTGTATTTTTCAACCATTCTTTGGATTGAGCATTGTTCGGATCTGCAAGAGCAAAGATCGTAAGAAGGCCGGCCTCAGATGAGGAGGTTTCATTTCCGTGTACGTTATAGCTGAGCCAAACGATCGCCGGTGCATCATTTTCGGAGGGCATGGCCTTATCTTTCGAAAGATTGGCCAGCCGGAGATTGTTCATGCGGATATTCTCCAGGTTGGAGATGTTTTCCGCTGAGGATATAAAAGCAGTGTAGAGCGGACGATGTTCATTGGTTTCTCCATATTGAACAAGTTTAACGTTCGCAGGCAATGTTTGCGCCACATATTGATAATAGCTTACTACGCGCCAATGCGGTGTGTAGCGTGTTCCGATCTTATAACCCAGGAAAGCTTCAGGGGATTTTAATTGGGCATAGCTCATCGTAAGAGCCAGCAGTAAAACTGACGATGCCAGTATTTTTTTTATCATGAAAAAAAGTTTGAAAAAGAAATAACCAGTAACAGGGAAAGTTACTGGTTATTTCTTTTCGTTCATAAAATATTCATTCAAGCTAATAACGGGATTCTTTCCTGATCTTCTATTGGTATCCCTCGTTCTGTACGATAACATTTTTAGAAGCGTTGATCTCACGTTGCGGGATTGGGAGCACCAGTTGATTGGCGTCGAAAGCGAAGGTTTCTGCACCCAGGGCAATCGATTGTTTCAATCTTTTTGCGTCATGGATCGAGTGTCCTTCGTGCGCCAGCTCGAGTTTGCGCTCAAGCAGAATGGCGTTCAGGTCTACCGTCAGCAGCGGAGTCAACCCGCCGTGTTTTACCCGCGTTTGATTGATGTCCTCCAGCGGCGTTGCGCCGACGGATGTTCCCAATCTCAGATTGGCTTCTGCTCGTGTCAGGTAGAGCTCTGCAAGCCTGATGATGGAAAGGCTTGAGTAGATGAACTTCCATTTTCCGGTTCTGATGGTTGCGTTGGTAAGTGAATTGCCTGTTCCTGTGTAAAACAACGCCCTGCGCGCGTCATTGGCTGCATAAAGGTCAAGGTGCTTTTGTTCGATGGCTACATCGCCGGAACGCGCACCGTATAGTGTGATCGACCAGTAAGTGTGCATGCTATTGCCTCCGTCCTGGGCAGTTACTACAACCTGGAAGACGCCTTCAGGCAAAGTGCTGGCAGGATCAGCCGCCGCAGTTCTTCCTGAGTTGAATGCCTTTGCATACGGCTGTGTCAGTGTAAAGCCACCGTATCCTATTCCACGATTTGCCGCATCACGTGCGCCGGCATAGTTTGCCGTCTGCAAATAAACCCGCGAAAGCATCGCTGCTGCTGCCGCTTTCTGAGCGCGTGTTCCACTGCCTGTTGGAAGCAATCCTTCGGCATCTGTTAGATCTTTTATGATCTGATCATACGTTGCCTGCACACTGCTGCGCGCTACATAATTCGCCTCACCGATGCTTCTTGTTGGTGTGAGAATGATAGGAACCCCGGGATTGGAACCGACGTTTCCTGCACTGTACGGCCTGGCAAATAATTTTACCAGCTCGAAGTACATCGCACCGCGGATGAACAGCGCTTCACCTTTAACACGATCTCTGTCTGCAGCCACCACCACATCTGTAGCACTAAGGATATTATTGCAGATATTGATCACGTTGTATGCACTCAGCCAGCTTGCTGTAATAAAGCTGTTAGTGGTAAGCATGGCTTTATTATACACTTCACGAGGCTGGTTGAACGTTCCGGCCCATCTCAATTCACCGTTTGCTCCAAGCAGTTCAGAATACATAAGCATATTGCCACCGTAAAGGTCTGTGCTGCTCAACGCCTCATATGCTCCGTTCAATACTTTTTTGACGCTTTCATCTGTGCTCAATACCACGCTTTCTTCCACGTTCTGTTGAGGAAGAATATCCAGTTTTTTACCACACGAAATGATCGTGAGTGATAGAGCGGCTATTATTAAGTAGGATCTCATATAATTAGATTGTCGTGTTAATGATTAAAATCCGAGATTAAGTCCAAATGTCACCGATCTGATCTGTGGCGCTGCATAGAAATCGCCACCCTGGTTACGGTTAGAAGCTCTGTAATCGGTGTTCACTTCAGGATCCCAACCGGTATACTTCGTAAACGTAGCAAGGTTTACTCCGGAGATATAAACTCTTGCAGAGGAAAGCTTAAGCTTTTTAATCACTGTTGCAGGAAGATAATACCCCAGCGTTACGGTTTTTAATCTTACATAAGAGCCGTTCTCAGTGTAGCGGCTTGACGCACCTGTTCCGTTGCTGTAGTTAAATCGCGCTTGTGGCACGTTGGTAATGTCTCCGGGATTGCGCCAGCGTTGTAACTGATCGATCGTTTGGTTATCCCACCAGTCAGCACCGGTTGACATGAATGCGCCTGCTCCATTCTGGATCTGATTTCCAAACACTCCCTGGAAAAGGAAGCTCAGTTCAATTCCTTTATAAGACAGTGTATTGGTCAGGCCCCCGATCCAATCAGGGTTTGGGTTACCTACAATGAAATTTCCTGCGCTATTATATTCATTGGTGGTGGTTTTTCCATCTGATTCAAACCATAATGCATCGCCTGTCAGTGGATCAACACCGGCGTATTTCGGACCATAGAATATGCCGATCGCCTGTCCAACCATCAGAGAGTTCAGGTAACGGCCATCATTACCCGGGATCAATGTCTGAGTTCCGTCCAGCTTTGTGATCTTGTTTTTGTTATAAGCAAGATTGAAACTGGTGTTCCACTTGAAATCACGCGCGTTTATATTAGATGAGTTCAAAACAAATTCAACTCCTTTGTTTTGCATAGATCCAACGTTAACGGTCTGATTGGCGAAACCGCTGGTACCCGGTACCGGCACATTATATATAAGATCGCGCGTATTTCTTACATAGTAATCGATCTCACCGGTAAGCCTGTTATTGAACAAACCGAAATCGATACCAATATCAGTCTGCTCAGATTTTTCCCATTTCAGATCGGGATTTGCCAGCTGCGTTGGAACCAGGCCTGACGTTGCATTATACTTTGCAGAGCCCCATAAACCCAATTGCGCGAAGTTTCCAAAGCCTTCAGCATTACCCGTGATACCCCAGCTCGCCCTGAGCTTCAAGAAGCTGATAGCACCTGCGCCTGCCAGGAAATCTTCTTCAGAAATAACCCAACCCACTGAAGCAGATGGGAAGAAACCGTACCTGCTCAGTCTGCCAAAACGGGACGAACCATCAATCCTTCCGCTTAATGAAAGAAGGTATTTGTTATTATACTTATAGTTAGTGCGAAGGAAATAGGAAAGGAATGCAGATTCCGTTACGGAAGAAGATCCACTGGTGATCTGACCTGCACTGGCCAATCTTGAAAGATCGTCTGTTGGAAAATCCTGACCAGCTACAGAAACATTCTCACTGGAATATTTCTGATACGACATACCAAGCGTTGCATCAATATCATGAATCTGCTGCAGCGTTGTATGATAATTAAAGTAATTGTTGGTATTATAATTAACGGATTTGTACCAGTCAGAACTACCATAGCCATTAATACCAGAACCGGTCAAAGACGCAGGCCCCGCATAATAGTCATCTGTCTGATTCTGGATATCCAAACCAAATTCCGTTCTGAAATAAAGGTTTTTGATAAGCTTGTAATTCAGGAAAATATTTCCAAGGTTTCGGAACGCAATGGAAGAACGTCTTACAGACTCAAGCTCTACGAGTCCATTATAGTACGTGGTAACCGGATCATCGTATAGATTCCCATCAAGGTCTCTTACCGGCGTGATCGGCGCAAGGGCAACGAGCTGCAATGGCGTCTGGAAACCGTTATCTGCCGCTACTCTGTTTGCATAGGTGCGGGAAAGTCCCATGTTCATTCCGATCTTCAACCTGTCGCTCGCATCATGTTCCAGATTCAAACGGCCTGACATACGCTGAAATTTATTGCCGATCAAAATACCATCCTGATCGCTATAGCTTCCGGAAGCATAGAATTTCGTTTTTTCAGAACCACCCTGTGCGCTGATGTCAATGATCTTTGTTCTGGCGCTATTGTTATAAGCCTGGCGTTCCCAGTTTGTATTTGTTTCGAGATTGCGCCAGTCTGACCATCCGGAGATGGAGGTCATTTTATTTTCTACATACTCAAGCCATGAATCTTCATACTGATCAGGATCGAGCGGATCGATACCATCAATAATATCACTGTTGATGGCGGCTTCACGAAGAAGTTCAACATACTGCGCGGCATTCAGGAATTCGCGATGGCCCGTGGGCTTATTTGAACCGTATTGTGCATTCACATTTACAGCTGTTTTTCCGGACTTCCCTTTTTTAGTGGTGATGAGCACTACACCATTCGCGGCACGTGAACCATAGATTGCTGCGGCAGATGCATCCTTGAGAATGTCGAAGGTTTCTACATCATTAAAGTTGATATCTGCGAGCGGATTGATACCAACACCGCCTTCTGCAATGGGAATACCGTCCACAACATACAGGGGAGAGTTGGATGCACTAAGCGAGCCGGCACCACGGATACGCACTTTAACGCCTTCCCCAACCTTACCGTTATTGGCCTCAACAAATACACCCGCAGCGCGTCCCTGCAATGCCTGGGTAAACTGAGGCACAGGGGTGTTTGCAATCTCAGAGCCTTTTACACGCGCAATGTTACCTGTTACATCTCTTTTGATCTTGGTACCAAAACCGACGACAACAACTTCGTCAAGGCTTTTCGAACTTTCGGCAACCATTGATACATTGATAAGCGAACTGCCGGCATCGTATTCAACCGTTTCAAATCCCACCGAGCTGAATATAAGAATAGAAGAAGGAGAAGGAACGCTTAGTGAATAGGTTCCGTCCGCATTCGTAACCGTACCGGTGCGTGAACCTTTCAGCAAAACAGAGACGCCACTTATTCCAGTACCCGTTTTCGCGTCACTTACTTTTCCCGTAATAGTTTTTGCCTGCGACCAGGCCAGCTGACAGCAAAATAGTATTGCTGCCAGGAATAGCAGTTTAGAGTGTCTCATGCGCAGTAGTTTAGATGTAATTTTAAATATATGACCTTTTAGGACTATTTTAACAAAATCACAACTTCTAATTTAGACTTTTTCTTCGCGATGAGACAAAAAAAGACCCCAGATGATCATCAAATGGGGTCAATTGTGTATATAGTTGAATATCGTAATTAGTTCCGATCCCGGCTGCCCATGTATATCAGGATATATTGAACCAGGGTTACAACGGCTGCGAGTGCTGCCACTACATATGTTGTTGCCGCCCATTTTAACGCGTCTTTTGCCTGGGGATACTCGGTATTATTTGTAATGTTTGTCCGGTCCAGCCATGCTAACGCCCGCTTACTCGCATCGAATTCGACGGGAAGTGTGATGAGCGAGAAAAGAACGGTGAGTGACATCAAAATGATCCCGATCAACAGGACGGTCGGATTCTTTCCGGAAACAGCCATGAAAACCCCGATCATCAGAATAATGTTGACAAGCGAAGAGCTGATCTGAACCACAGGGACCAGTTTGCTCCTGAAAGTCAACCAGGTATAAGCTGTAGCATGCTGCACGGCGTGCCCGCATTCATGGGCTGCGACCGCTGCGGCGGAAACGCTGGTGCCGTTATAAACATCCGGACTGAGGTTCACCGTTTTGTTTGCCGGGTTGTAGTGATCGGACAAAAACCCGTCCACCGAGACCACTTTTACGTCATAAATGCCGTTCTCCCGGAGCATTTTTTCGGCTATTTCCCGGCCCGTCAGGCCCGAAGACAAACGCACTTTACTGTACTTTGTGAACTTGTTTTTCAATACCATTGAAACAAGCATACTGATGCCTAAAAAGATCAGCGAAACGATCAAAATTCCTGGTGTCATGCTGGTTAATTTTTGTGACTTTCTACGCCTTATATAACAAACTTACGGCCATATGGATCAGCCCCGAAAATTCGGCCTTTTTGTCATCCCAAAGTTTTTTTGAATGACCGTAAGCAGTTTGAAGACTGTTTCCTATCATATTCATAATAATATGAATTACAACAAATTAAACGCTTTTTTTTCAAAATAAAAAATGGAACTGACACGCTTAAAAATGCCTTTGAAGTTATACACAGGACCAAAATTTTATTTTGAAATGTTAGCCAGAATTGTAACTTAGCAATAGAATTTAATGGGTTAGTAAGTAAGGGGGTCAGTCACGAGATTGGCCCCTTTTACATTGATACGATCAAGAACATTTCCCTCACTTTTTTTTCGTTTTTTTCTACTTCATCAACAGAATTTAACCACTCAATTCTGATCATTAACACCACCAACAATCCTTGTTGTCATTTACCTTTAACGCATGAGTAAAGTTAAAACTGCTTTCTTCTGCCAAAACTGCGGATACGAAAGTGTTAAATGGGTTGGACAATGCCCTTCGTGTGGACAATGGAACACATTTGTTGAAGAATTGGTACAAAAAGAAGCCAAGGCAAAAAACGATTGGAAAGATTTTCAGGATGATAAGCGCACACAGAAAACAATTGCACTGCATGAAGTCAAAACATCTGAAGAGAAACGTTTGCTGACGCCGGATGGTGAACTCAACCGCGTATTGGGCGGAGGCATTGTGCCTGGAAGTATTGTATTGATTGCAGGTGAGCCGGGAATTGGTAAGTCAACACTCTTTCTTCAAATAGGCTTGTCGCTCAATAACACAAAAGTGCTTTATATAAGCGGAGAAGAAAGTGATCAGCAGATAAAAATGCGGGCAGACCGCATTAAAGAAATGCACGGGTCTAAGGAAAACTTTTTCTTACTTACTGAAACCTCAACGCAGGTCATCTTCCAGGAGATAAAGAAATTAAAGCCGCAACTGGTCATTGTTGATTCGGTTCAAACGCTTCAAACACCATTCATAGATTCGTCTCCGGGCAGCGTATCACAGATCAGGGAATGCACGGCAGAGCTCCAACGCTTTGCGAAAGAAACCAATACACCTGTTTTTCTGATAGGTCATATCACCAAAGACGGAAGCATTGCCGGTCCGAAGATCCTGGAGCACATGGTTGATGCCGTGCTGCAGTTTGAAGGAGACAGGCACTACGCTTACCGGATATTGCGCACTTTGAAGAATCGTTTCGGCAGCACCGCGGAGCTTGGCATTTATGAAATGACCGATGGCGGCATGCGTGCAGTTACTAATCCCAGCGAGATCCTTATCACTCAAAAAGAGGATCACCTCAGCGGTATCGGTATTGCAGCAACAATTGAAGGGATGCGTCCGCTGCTGATCGAAGTACAGGCGCTCGTTACCCAATCTGTATACGGCACACCGCAACGCACCGTCAGTGGGTTTGATCTCCGGCGCCTGCAATTGCTGCTGGCAGTACTGGAAAAGCGCGGCGGATTTCATTTCGGCTTAAAGGATGTATTCCTGAATATCGCAGGCGGATTGAAAATAGAAGACCCCTCGATCGATCTTGCTGTACTCTGCGCACTTCTTTCTTCGTATGAAGATGTGCCCCTGCCACAACAGATCTGTTTCGCCGGAGAAGTTGGTTTAAGTGGCGAGATCAGGGCTGTGAACAGGATCGAACAACGCATTGCAGAAGCTGAAAAACTCGGATTTGAAAAGATTATCGTTTCAAAGTATAACCAGGCCCTGCGCCAGGCAAACGCCAAACAGAAGTTCAACATCGAAGTAATTCCAATGGGAAGGGTCGACGAGGTTTATGCATTCCTGTTTTAGCAAATATATTCACCGGTATGCAGCTCTCATACCGGTGACTTTTCTTTCCTGCCAAACCATTAACCAATGACTTTTCTAAAAACCATTTCAGCGTCTCTTCTCCATTTCCTGTTTCCTCATATTTGCAGCGGATGCGGAAGTGATCTTTTAAATAAGACATCCCTGCTCTGCCTGCGGTGCATTGATGAACTACCCGCAACAAATTTCAGTGCGCGGTCAGATAATCCTGTAGAAAAAAAATTCTGGGGAAGAATACCGGTAACATGCGGTATGGCGCAATATTATTTTACACCGCAGTCGCTTTTACAACGACTCATGCATTAGCTCAAATACAAAAACCAGCCCGGTCTCGGATTACAACTTGGCCGGCTGATGGGCGAATCTTTGCGTAATGCCAACTGGAATTTTATTGACGCCATTGTTCCATTACCACTTCACCCCGATAAAGAGAAACTTCGTGGTTATAACCAGGCAACACTTTTGTGTGAAGGCATTGCAGAGAAATTGCAACTACCCATCCTGTATGATTCCATCATCAGGCTTGAAGCCACTGAAACCCAAACCAGGAAAAACCGGCTCGAACGCTGGCAGAATATGGATGGACGGTTCCACCTTCACCAACCAGCACCATTACAACATAAGCATGTGCTTCTTGTAGACGACGTGATCACTACCGGCGCCACACTCGAGGCTTGTGGTCTTGAACTCCTGAAAGCTTCAAACGTCCAGCTAAGTATCGCATCACTTGCCTACGTGGCTAAGAATTAAAGGTGGATAATGAGGCAAAAGAGGTATTCCAGGGACGAACATCGACCCCTCCTGATCCTCTTTTTTCTCTTTTAAACTCTTAGCTTAGATTTGGGGGAATGAACGCTATCTCCAAATCATTCTATCGGCTGACTTGCCTGGTTGCATGCTGTACTTTTTTATGGTTTTTATTATCGTGCAGCAAAACAGGATTTAATAACTCGCCTGATGCAAGGGTAAACTTCAGTACAGATACCCTGAGGTTTGATACGGTCTTTACAAGCGTAGGATCAGTAACGCAATCTTTTAAGATCAGGAATGATAACGATCAGAAATTAAAGCTGAGTACGGTCCGGTTGATGGGAGGAAACAGCTCCGCTTACCGGATCAACATAGATGGGGCGGCGGTAGCTGAAGCGAACAATATCGAGCTGGCCCCGAATGACAGCATTTATGTATTTGTGCAGGTAACGGTAGATCCTACCACAGCAAATCTTCCTTTCATTATACAGGATAGTGTACAGATCATCTATAACGGCAATGAACGGTTTGTTCAATTAGAAAGCTGGGGGCAAAACGCACATTTCCTGCGTAACAAAACGGTCACTTTGAATGAAACCTGGAACAATGATCTTCCCTACGTGGTGCAGGGCTTTCTTTATGTTGATGAGGGAGTGAGCCTGACCATTAACAAAGGATGCCGGATCTACCTCCATGCTGATGCTCCCGTAGTGGTAGAGGGTTCGCTGATCACCCAGGGGGAAAGAGACACGGCCGACAGGGTCTATTTTTCCGGTGATCGCTTGGATGTGCCTTACAGGAATTTTCCCGCAAGCTGGCCCGGGATCTATTTTACCCCGCTGAGTTTTAATAATTCGCTCCGGTATACTGTGATCAGCAATGCCTACCAGGCATTGATCGTTGAAGCACCTTCGCTCAATGCGAACCCGAAACTAAGATTGAATGAATGTGTGATCGATAATGCATTTGATGCCGGTATTCTTGCAACCAACTCAAGCATTACGGCAACGAATTGCCTTATCAGCAACTGCGGCCGGAATATTTCTCTGACCGGAGGCGGCGCATACCAGTTCACGCATTGTACAGCCGCCACTTACTCCAGCACCTACATTAATCATAAAGAGCCGGTTCTGGCAGTTTCCAATACGTTTAACAACAATGTTGCTGCCTTACAGGCTACTTTCACCAATTGCATATTCTGGGGTGAAGGTGGCCTGGTGGATGATGAAGTGATCGTTAGCCGTACTGGTTCCACACCCTTCAGTGTCAATTTCGGTCATAGTCTTTGGAAGGTTGCGAACACACCTGCGAACGTCACACTGAATCAAATGATCAATGGGCAGAATCCTTTGTTTGACAGTATCAATACAGGCACACGGTATTATAATTTCCGCTTAAAAGCAGAATCTCCCGCTATCGGGAAAGGTACGGCTGCGGGTGTTGCAACTGATCTTGATGGTAAAGCAAGACCGGCTACACTACCGGATCCCGGCTGTTTTGAGTACTAAATGCCATTTATGCATGGCTCACAAAATAAAAAGTACGGCATTTTGCCAGCCGCCTGCACAGTATGACCAGATTAAACTACTTTGACTTAACTTTATCCCTCTTTAGCATTATTCAACTCTAATACAAATAATTATGAAAACACTTTTGTTTACGTTACTGTTATCTGTGACGCTCGCCGGAAGTCCGATATACGACTTCAAAGCTCCGGGCCTCGACGGCAAAACAATCAACTTCAATGATTTTAAAGGCAAGAAAATACTGATCGTTAATACCGCCTCCAAGTGTGGTCTTACCCCTCAGTATAAAGATCTGCAGGAGCTTTACGATAAACACAAGGACAAGCTTGTGATCATCGGCTTCCCCGCCAATAATTTCAGGGACCAGGAACCGGGTACGAACGTTGAGATCGCTGAGTTCTGCAAAAAGAACTATGGCGTTACCTTCCCTATTGCTGAGAAAGTTTCCGTAAAAGGAGATGATATTGCCCCGATCTTCAAATACCTTGTTGATGAAGCCGCTAAAAAAGGGATCAATGATCCGATCACCTGGAACTTCACCAAATTCCTGGTGGATGAAAAAGGCGAGCTGATCACGGTATTTGCTCCTAAAATAAAACCAACAAGTGAAGACGTTCTGAAATACCTGAATTAAGCAATACAATTATTTCACACATATTTTTCCAGGCCCCGCCCTTACAGGCGGGGCTTTAATTTTTTATTACGCCCATTAGAACTAAATTCATAGTTCTAAACCTTCACTGTCATGAAAATCCAAAACACCAAACTGCTCCTGCTACTACTGTTAAGCGTATTCTCTGCCACGGCTTTTTCACAGTATAAACTCACCGATCCCATTCCGCTCGATCCAACGGTAAAAACAGGCACCTTACCAAATGGTCTCCGGTATTATATCCGGAAGAATCCAAAACCTGAAAAAAAGGTTGAACTAAGACTTGCTTTAAATGCAGGTTCTGTTCAGGAAAATGATAATCAACGCGGTCTTGCTCACTTTATGGAACATATGGGCTTCAATGGATCGAAGCATTTTCCTAAGAACGAACTTGTCGATTTTCTACAGAAGACCGGTGTAGACTTTGGCGCTGATCTGAATGCATATACCAGCTTTGATGAAACCGTATATATTCTCTCGCTGCCAACAGATGAACCGGGCATGCTGGAGAAAGGCTTTACGGTCCTTGAAGATTGGGCATTCAATAATCTGCTGGAGAAAGATGAGGTGGAGAAAGAACGGGGTGTTGTGCTCGAAGAATCGCGCCTGAGTAAAGGTTCATGGGAGAGAATGAGCCGTGAGTATTTTCCGAAACTACTAAACGGTTCGAAATATGCAGATCGCCTTCCTATAGGCAAAGACACGATCCTGAAAACATTCAGTCACGCCACTCTGAAAGATTTCTATACGAAATGGTACAGGCCAAACCTGATGGCAGTGATCGTTGTGGGAGACATTGATCCCGCACAAGCTGAAAAAAACATCATCGCTCATTTTGGCAAAGCAAAGAATCCGGCTAACGCGCCAGCACGCGCAGCGCTGACTCCGATAAAACCAAGAACCGCCCCTGAGGCAATTGTTCTAACGGATGAAGAAGCAACAAATACCACCGTTCAGATCTATAATTATGTAAAACCCGCTACACCTGTAAAAACATGGGCAGATTACCGCAATGGAATCATTGAAGGTCTTGTCAGTTCACTGATCAGTCAGCGGTTATCAGAGCTTGCGCAGAAAGAAAATCCACCATTCATTTTCGGAGGAACATCCTTTCAGCAATTTATACGCGGCTACAGCACGCTCTCTTCTTTTGCCGTGATCGGCCAGGGAACTGCACAGGAAGCGATCAATGCACTGATGGCAGAAACCAACCGTGCAAGACAATTTGGATTCCTGGAGTCAGAGCTGAGCCGTACAAAATCATCCTTGCTCAATAGTGCAGAAAAAGCGTTCAATGAAAAAGATAAATCCGAATCCGGGCAGATCATCTTTCAATACGTAAATAATTTTTTACAGGGTACAGCAACTCCTGGTGTTGAAAACCGTTACAAATTCCTGCAGCAGGTATTGCCAGGCATCACGCTGGCAGAAGTAAATGCCATGGCGAAAAAAATGCCTGGCACAGAGAATGCGTTTGCAATGATACAGGCACCTGCAAAGATGAAGGACAAACTTCCTGATAACAGCGGTCTTCTTTCCGCACTGGTAGCAGCAAATAAGCAGTCAGTCACCGCTTACGAGGAAAAAGCTATTGCAACAAAGCTGCTGGATAAAGAACCCGTTGCCGGCAGGATCGTAAGTGAAAAGGTGAACGAAAAATTAGGAACTACTGATATCACGTTCGAGAACGGTGTTACGGTAACCCTAAAACCAACTACGCATAAAAATGATGAGATCATGATGGATGCATGGCGTTGGGGTGGCTTTGGAAAATTTGATCTCGCTGATAAAGAAAATGCGGAAAATGCCGCCGTACTCGTTAATCAAATGGGTGTTGCCAATCTCAACCCAACAGATCTGCGGAAGTTCATGGCAGGGAAAACAGCTTTTGTTAGTCCATACATCAATGACAACGAAGAAGGCATTGAAGGCAGAAGCAGTGTGAAAGACTTTGAAACTTTCCTTCAATTAACCTACTTATATCTCACACAGCCCAGGAAAGATGCAGGGTTGTTCAAATCGTTCATCACAAAACAGAAAGCGCAACTGGAGTTCGTTAAACAAAACCCGGCATCCTTTTTCTCTGATACTGTATCCAAAATAGCCTACAATAATAACCCCTGGGCTCCGGGGATCCCTTCGCCTGAAGATTACGACAAGATCGATCTCGATAAAAGTTTTACGATCTATAACGAGCTTTTCAGTAACGCCTACGGAATGCATTTTACGTTTGTAGGTAAACTTGATGATGCAGCTATAAAACCGTTGTTGCTAAAATATATCGCATCACTTCCCGGCAAACCAAAAGACAATTCGTTTAAAGATAACGGCGTCCGGCTTGCGGCGGGTCCGCGCACGATCAATATTCAACGGGGTAAAGAATCGCAGAGCTTTATCAATTTGATGTTTGAGGGACCGATTGACGATACCCGCGAAGCGAAAATGCAATTGAACGCATTGGTGGAAGCTATCAATATCAAGATCACAGAAAAACTGCGGGAAGAAATGAGCGGCATTTATGGAGGTGGCCTTTATGGTCAGGTGGTGAAGCGCCCTTATCTGCATTACACCATTTCAGCAAACATTCCCTGCGGTCCCGAGAACGTTGGCAAGCTGACTGATTCACTGTATGCCCTTATTAAAAATATTCAGGACAAAGGACTGGAGCAAAAGGATCTCGACAAAGTCAAAGAAACATGGAAGAAACAGTATCGGGTTGGCATTCAAAACAACAACTACTGGTTATCGGCCCTTTCAAACAGCTGGATCAATAAGGAGGATCCTGAAAACATACTGACCTTCGAACAAAAGGTAGATGCCCTGACCTTGCAGGACATACAAGCGGCTGCAAAGAAATTCCTTCCGCTCGATAAAGCAGTAAAGGCGGTGCTTTATCCGGAAAGTGTGAAAATCCCGGATGAACCGAAAAAAGCGTTTTAATCAATCCTCTTTTAAAAGCGGGGCCTGTTGGTCCCGCTTTTCTTATACAGGCAACAAGCATTGCTGCATACGGACAAATAATCAATACCATATCCTCAATTCGTCGGCATATACGTCAATTCATCGATGATCCGGATTATTCGGCCGGTGAAACGTATAGCTTACCGCCTGACATGAATAATCTTTTCGCCAAGCGTTTACTTTGGGGAGTTCGGGTAAAAGACTTCCTGGCCTGGTCTGTGTTTTTCTGGACGTTTATCTGCATCTACCTGAGTGTACTGGTTTTTTCGATGATCGTGCCTCCGGCAGAAAAATCATACTGGGCAATGCGTGTATTAAGGGAAACACTGATCATGGACGGGATCCGTTTCTTTATGATGATCGGGATCTGGTGGTTGTTCTTCCGGAAACTCCGCTATGTAAGCTTTACCAAAAAGATGTGGCTTCATATCCCGATGTTATTTATTTACCTGGTAGTTGCTTATAAGATCGGCTCAACAACGCTGATCTGGATAGGGCAACCCATGAAGACAACCCGGAATATCGGGCTGTTTGATTGCTATATGCCCGGGATCCTCTACCTCGTTCAGATGAGTGTCTTTCATACCTATCATTTCTGGAGAGAATCAAAAAAACAGCTGGAGCGTGAAAAAGACCTCATGGAGCTGGCTTATCAAAGTGAGATCAATGCACTGAAAGCACAGATTCAACCACACTTTCTTTTCAATACCCTGAATAGTATCAGCGCATCTGTCAGTCCGCAGCAGGAAAAGACAAGAGTGCTGATCGCTGAACTTGCAGATACATTCCGCTATGCGCTGCGATCTTCACAGGAAGATCTTGTTCCGCTGTCCAGCGAATTGCAATTTATCAGCACCTATCTTGACCTGGAAAAAGAACGGTTCCGGGAACGACTGCATGTTAACATCCAGGTAGATAAACAGGTAGAGGAGGCAAAGATCCCTCCGATGTTACTGCAGCCGCTGGTTGAAAACTCTCTGAAGTATGGCATCTCTCCGATGGTAAATGGCGGCTCTATACATATCATTTGCCAGGAACATCACGGCCACCTGCTGATATCGGTCAAGGATACAGGAGGAGGCTATACCGGCAATCTTCATGATCTGAAAAACACCTCAGGTGTTGGCCTGAAAAATATCCGGAAACGTTTGGAAAAACTTTATGGCGAAGGCATTCATATTGAACGGAATCAACCGCAGGGACTAAGTGTCATCTTTAAGATCCCTATGTAAATGGCTATAAAAAAAGGCTGGATAATATCCAACCCCCGGAAAGAAACCGTCCAGGTATCTAACGAGTTAAAATAGGCAAGTGTTTGAGTGATGCTTTTTACGAAAGTGCAAAGCTACGGTTGCGGAATGGGGCGGCGATAAAGTAATAACCCTTTTTTGTACCGTTATTTCACGGTACCAGGAGAAATAAAACACCTGAAACAGGTTGTCGATCAGATTTGTTCCGGTATGATCGTTTGCCAAACGTCTCCGCATTAATACATGTATACATCCGGCGGAATACTAATAAAGTACTATATCATTCGTCCGCAACTCCCGCTTCAGCAAAAATGCGCTGGGATAGAACGGCAGGCTCAACAGCACATCTGCGCCGCAGTAATAAAGAAATATATCCCGCTGGGAAAGCAGGCAAAGCAGGGCTGAAGTGATCACTGAAAAGATGTACCAGGTCATTCTTTTGCGATAGAACTTTTCATATTGAACAAGTCTTCGCTCAAAGTCGGGGATAGAACACACCCTCATCAAATGCTTTCGCTGCTGCAGCGCATGGATCACGGCTACCAGTACGATAAATATTAGCAGAGGATTGGTGAGATTCGTTCCGGCGCGATAGCCTGGTATCAACTGGATATTATGCTTAAACAGGAAGAACGTGATCCCTGTAATCACACTATTAATGATGAGCACGAGGAAGAATGTATTCCTGAACTTTTTGACCGGCACCAGATAAAGCTCCATTCTTCTTGGGATTATTTTCATCGTTAATACCGGCAAAAATAAGCAACGCGGAATAAAAGCCTTTACTTTTCATTCCGCGTTGCGCTATCAAAAACTGATCTCTCAGATCAGCGGGGAAATCATTTACCGCTAAAATTCAATCACTCCTTGATGAATTTTTCTGTAGAGAAAGTTTTTCCATCAAAAATTCTGAGCACATATAAACCCGGGGCAAGAGTATTTACATCGAGAACGGCCTGCCTTGTGCCGCTGCCGAAGGATTGCTTCCGCATCACTCTTCCATTCAGATCCAGGATAGTGATCTCCCGGATCTGTTGATCATTGAATGTCTTAGCCGCTACTCCTTTTGAAGTTTGTTCATCACCTGTCCGGATAGTCAGGCTGTTTTTTACCGGGTTTGGCGCAACACGGTAATAAGGAGGGTTATAGTTAACAGGATGGAAATCGATATCATAATACTGTGTGCCGCAACTGCTGTTCTTTGTCAGCCTGAACTTAACATAGCTGCCGGAGCTTCCTCCGGAAGGATAGAATTTCAAAAAGTTTCCATTTACCGGAGTCCAGTAAGCAACTGTCCCTGTTATCAGCGACCATGTTCCGGATTGCAGTTCAGGCACAGTAATGTTCAGATTATTCTCTGTATTGTTATACGCAACGGCCGTATACACCATCGTTCCAAATGGAGAGCTGCTGGTAATAGGATTGGCAACCGCCTGGGGAATACACAGCGGCGTGAAACATGGCGGATACGCCAGCGTATAGCCCGTAATAGGAGGAGTACTTGTATAGCCGCCAACTTTCACATCAGTTCTTACAATATTCGTTACCTGGCCGCAGGTATTGGATACGGTACAATGCATATCGATAACGCCATCGCCGATTTTTGTGATTGTCGTTGAACCGGCTGTAGGCGTATTCACCGTTACAACAGATGCTCCATAGTTGGGCAATTTGGAAATATAGGACCACCAGAAAGTACTGCCCGATGTTACATTATACATACTGAACGGATACGATGTACCACTGCAAAGTTCAGACACACCGCCGATCATACCATAGTTGGTCGGAGCTCTTGAAACCAGGGTGGTCAACTGCGGTTGTGCAACCCCATTAAGTACGGGTGTGACTTTTACAGATGAAGGAAGAACATTTCCATTCGCGACTGTTAGCGTGATGAAGTTATCATTGGTCGTGAATGGTGTTGTTGGAGCAGGGGATCCGCCCATCAGCCACCCATTTGCAGAGCCCAGGTCCCAGGTATATGCAATAGAACAGGCAAGTGTAGCGGATGTGCTGACGGTGAAGGTTTGCGTAGGCGTAGCTGTACAGGTCACCGGGAGTGTTATGGGGCTGATCGTGAATGCAGGACTGCTTCTGTTTATCGGAACCGTTTTGATCTGAGATTTCAGAAGTAAAGGACCGGAACAGTTCCCATTGATCGCCCTGATCTGGATAGACCCTCCTGTTGTAGCATCGGAGGTGATCGTTTCGCTGTTATCACCGGCGATCCAGGTGCTGCCATTGGAAGTTGTTGAATTCAATTGCCAGCCTGCAGGTAGCAGGTATTCATATGTAGTAATATTTCCAAAACAGCTTTTAGGGCTTTCAAATTCCGTTACGTATTTCATGTTCGGGAAACTGAAATTGAAAGTGGAGATCTGGCAATTCGGTGCCTGTATGACAGGAAGATTTGGAGTAATAACGGCGCATGACTGATCGATGTTCGGATAAAACAACGACCTGATCTTTTTAAAAGGGATCACATAAGTTGCGTCTTCGCCGCCAGCGTTTTTATAACTGACTGTGAATTCCTGTTTGATATTAACGTCCTGGAACCTGGCTTTGAACTTGAACGTAGTAGTGCCCGATGAGGTAGTGATCTGATAGGGAAAAGCAATGATCGTTGGCCCTCCGGATGTAACATTCAAAGACGGATTCGTTCCGAGGATCGTAACTAGAAATTCATGGTCGACCATC
>JBEVKW010000480.1:0-5356 GCA_040509495.1 Chitinophagaceae bacterium
AAGGCAGCCTGCTAATTAGCTAAATGTACTTACGAAGCTTCCAGAACGGTAGTTCTATGAGCTTATGAAAAATATATGTCACTGCAAACGTCAATACTAATGCGATCCCCACACACGCGAACTTCGCTGCTGAATAACTTCCACCCAATGGTGCCTGTAATTTTTCAAGAAAATTATACTCTATCATGTTCTGGATCGGATAGTGCGTAATATAAAGACAGTAAGATAACACGCCGAGTCGCACAAACACAGGATGATTGAGTATTTTGCGGAAATGCTTGAGCTGGCCGTCACATAAGGTCATAGTTATCATTCCCGCAAAGAAAATGTCCACGACAGTATAGTTGAACATGTAATGCACCGGATCCTGGAACATCATTGTTCCGGCAAAAACAAATAACATGATCATCACCGCACCGGATATCACTGTCACAGGAAATGCCCATCTTTCGAGAAACGCGCGATCCGTTCTTACTAAGACAGCAATGATAGCTCCAAGTACCAGCCCTTCCATTCTGCCTAATGTAGCTACATAAGGAAAAGGCATTACAAATCCCATACTCATGCCGGTATTTCGGAAAACAAGGCTGAAAACAAACAAAGCCAGGCAAAAGCGGACCAGGCCTTTTTTCGAAAACGCCAACACAACGAGCGGCCATACAATATAGAATTGCTCTTCAATAGCCAACGACCAGAGATGATGCATTCCTTTAATAGCCGGCCATCCCTCCATTGCATACAGCCAGTTCTGTCCGTATAACCAGAACCACGCCTGGTGATCACGGTAGTAGCTCATATCAAGCCAGGAAGCAGGAATCAGGAAGAACATAATAGCAAGGAACACATAATACACGGGAAAAACGCGCACGATCCTGCGTCCCATGAATTTGGTATAATACCCAGACTTCCCTTTTGCATCAATAAGAATACCTGTGATCAGAAATCCGCTCATGACAAAAAACATCTCCATGAACACCCATGAGCCAATAAACATGCTGGGAAAATAATGTGCAAGCATTACGAATGCTATACCCACACCTCTCCACCCATCAAATTCTTTTACAAAACTTCCGGGTTTATAAGTGAGCGTAAGCTGACGGGTAGTCAGTCCGCGAACCTTGCTGCCGATTGCTCCTAACATAAATTACTTTTTAGCGTCTGATTTGGTCCACACTGTCAAAAACCCGCCAGTGAAATTATATGGCAGAATTTCCGCAAAAGCACAGTCAAATTTTTGAAGAAACTTCACTCTTTTTGTCAGCATAGAGAACGGGAATACATCTTCCACAAAATTCGTTTTACCAAAACGCTGGATCGTAAACCTGTTCTCGCCCGCCAGCTTGCTCAGCGTTTTACGGGTGAAGAACTGGATATGCGTAAGATCAGCGGCATCAGACTGAATGGTGGTTCCTTTGTAACCCAATGCTCCCTTGATCTTCAGCATCGTTTTCCAAAGCCAGTTCTCCTTTTTCTGCAACGCAATCATTGGCTTTGTTACGAATGTTTCGCGGGGGCCTTTGCCATTCGGTACAGTTACGATCAGTATGCCATCATCATGCAGCAACTGCTGCAATGAAACCAGCAATTTACTTGGCTCATTAAGGTGCTCCAGCACCTCACTACAGATCACCGCATGGTACTTCTGCCCATCAGCGATCAACTGTTCTGCGCTCATTACTTCGAAACGCACGTTGGGAAAAGTGTTCAGCGCAGTAGCTTTTTCAATAGCCTTGTCGCTTACGTCCACACCTTTCACATTGAACCCTTCTTTTCCAAGACTGCGGGAAATGATCCCATTTCCGCAACCCACATCAAGAATTTCAGCACCTGAGGGCAATTTTTCATGCAGTGCCTTGATAATAAACTTCAACCTCTTGATATCAGTAATTTTTTGATATTCCATCCTCAAATCAGTTTAGCGATTGTTTATTAAGTAATTCGTTATAAAGTTTTTCGATTTTTTCCATCATGATCCCAACAGTGAACTTCTCATGGACTGTTGCCAGTGCATTTTTGCTCAACTGCTCCTGAAGCGGCTTGTCTTTACTGAGTTGAACCAGTGGTGACACAAGATTGTCAACAAGTCCGTCTGTTTCAACAAGCAGCCCGTTCTTGCCATGATCTATTACATCACAGGTGCCATCCACATTCGATGCGATAATGGCTTTTCCCATGGTAAGTGCTTCAAGCAACGCGATCGGCAAACCTTCCCACAGGGAAGGCAGGATGAATATGTCTGCAGCAGCGAGCACAGCCGGTACATCCTGGCGGAAATTTTCCAGCGTGATGCTTTCCTTGATCCCGAGCTGCTCTATCAGGCGGATACCTTCCGCTTTCTGATCGCCATCACCCACCATGAGCAAATGCATATCCGGATTCTGTGGAAGTGCTTTGGCGAACGCCTTAATAAGCGCCAAAGGCTGTTTATGTGAGGTGAACCTGGCTATAAACAACAGCAGGGTTTTACCTTCTGGAATATTCAATTGCTTACGGACATCCGGGTAAGACCGGGTAGGATCAAATTTTTTCTGATCGATGCCGTAGTTAATGATCCTCGACTGAAATCCCCTGATCAGTTCCTGGCCAGCCCGCTGGTTGGATACAGAAACAGAAATATTCACATCTGTTTTACGGGTCAGGTATTTCTCTCCCATCACCCGCATATTCTTCAGCAACATTCCCTGATCCTGGTGGAAAGACCAGCCATGAATTGTATAGATCACGGGTATTCCCAATGACCGGGCAGCCCACAGCACATTCGAATTGGCACGGGTTCCATGGGCATGGATCAGTTCAACCTTTTCCTCAACCAGGAGGGATCTGACCTGCTTCCATTTTGTGAAATCAAAAGGCCGTTCTGTATGAATGATATGGGTCTTCACATTCATGTCCTCCAGCGTTTTGATCATCGGGCCGTCCGTGAAAGAAAGTACCACAGGATCAAACTGCGACCTGTCGAGACTTTCAACAAGATTTAGCAGGTGGGATTCCCCCCCTCCTATTTTCCCCTGCCGGATACATTGTAAAACCTTTTTTTTCATTATCTCTGTTTCGATAATTTATTGACTGTTTAACTCCTCAGATCACTTCTGAATAAGATGAAGATCTCAGGTTCCAGAAAGTGCCATTCACCACTGATTTCAGGTACGCGAACTGTCCCTTCAATGAAAACTTCAGCACAGATTTCGGAAATGCCACCAGAGAGTAGAACGCGAGAAAAACAAACAATTCTTTCTTCCTGGAGTTTCTGCGCATGAAAAGTATCCTGTTCCTGGTTTGGTAGTATACTTTCATCGGGCTGGCCTTTCCTACTGAAATCGACTCTTTATGATAAATAAGGGCTTCTGCCTGATAGTAAATTTTGAATCCGTTTTTGATTATCCTGGCACTCCAATCCCATTCTTCGTAATAGAGAAAGAATACTTCAGGGAATGCGCCTGTTTTCTCGATCACTTCTCTGCTTACCATCATCGCGCAACCATGTGCGCCGGCCGTGTAACCCGGAGTATCGTGTTGTCCTTTATCTTCTTCTTTATTACCTACTGCGGTGGTGCGCCCTGTATATATATTAACAGGATTGAATCCTGCATACTGAATCACTGAACGGTTGTAATAAAACCGGATCTTCGGACAGGTAACGCCTATAGATGGATCTTGCTGGAACGGGGCTAAAAGTTGCTGGAGGATATCGGGAGTAAGTTCGGTATCGTTGTTCACGATAAATATATAATCTCCTTTTGCCTGACGGATTCCCCAGTTATTGCCTCCGGAAAATCCCCTGTTTTTGTCACTCCGCAATACTCGTGTATGGGGAACGTTCAGACTTTCTATGCGGGAAGTAGGATCCTCGTCTGAATTCATATCACAGACCAGGATCTCATAATTATCATAAGTAAGGTTCCGGCTCGACTCCAAAAACTCACAAGTCACCTCGGTTGCATTCCAATTGAGTGTTACAATTGAAACCAATGGAACAGTATTCCTTGTTGACATTTGGTAGTTTTTTTTAATGGTACGGTCGGCAAAATTAATAATATTACTGAAAAGTTCTATCGTAATTCTACTACATTTCTGTTCTCCTCCATCCTTTTTTTACAATAAAAAAGGGGAACCCAACGCATTGGGCAGGTCCCCCGGCTTTTCAAATAGTCTATATTTTTACCAATCCTGAGCGGATCAGGCGTTGCTTTTCTGGAAAAGAATGGTAGGCGTTTTAGCCATGATCCAGAGATCGTACGCAACATTTGCTTTGCGTGCGTAGGAAATGTCCAGGCTGATCCTTTCTTCTACTGACATATCTTCCTTACCTCTTTTTTTGATCTGCCAAAGGCCTGTGATGCCGGCGTCAGCCATAAAACGCTCCACACAATCGTTCGTAGTAAGTGTAGTAGCCTCATAAAGCGGAAGCGGACGGTTGCCAACCAGTGACATATCACCTTTCACTACATTGAATAATTGAGGGATCTCGTCAAGACTGGTTTTGCGCAACACTTTTCCGAGCCGTGTTACACGCGGGTCGTTGTTGATCTTTACGAAAGTTGCACCACCCTGTCCGTCGGCATACTGGTTAAGATGCGCCAGTTGGTCGATCTTTTTATCAGCGCCAACTTCCATTGTCCGGAATTTGTAGAATTTGAACACACGGAAGCCTTTACCTGCCCGTGGAGAGATGTACATAATAGAACCTCTTGATTCGAACTTGATCGCAAGGGCGATCAGGAGGAACAAAGGAGACAATAAAATGATTGCCACTGATGCCAGCAGGATATCGATCGCTCTCTTAATAAAATGAAGCTTTGGAGCCGTTTTTTTCGTGTTTTCAACCGGAACTTCATTGCTCACACTAAGGCCGGATGAGCGACTTTTCATCTTTTTTAAGAAGGAAACTTTGCTGGTATAGTTCAGTTCAGTCGATGCAATGTTCACCACATCATCGATCAGATGATTTCTTTTCAGAAATCTCACCTCTTCTGCAGTGAGCTGGCTGCTTGCATAAAACAGCACCGTGCGGCTGTCAAATCCTCTTTCTTTAAGAAAAGTATTAAAACGGATCAGTTCAGCTTTGTTCAGTTGGACGTCAATAAAAATAACGTCTGGCACAAAGCTGCGGCGTAATCCTCCCAGGAATGCCTGAGCCTGTAAGATGGAAGTGGTTTTGTCTCCACCTTTGAAATGGTTCCTGAATGCTCCGGTGGCCTCATTTTGGCCAATATAAAGGAAAGATAGAGCTTTCCCATCTACCGCCGGTTCTATCACAGTAAACTTGAAAGTTTGCCATGCAGTTCCGGTCTCAACGCTGATTGGGTAAGTAGCAGAATTCATGTAATAGGTTTAAGGTTTACTGTTAAAAAAGTTT
>JBEVKW010000481.1:0-4055 GCA_040509495.1 Chitinophagaceae bacterium
GGTTTTGCTTTTTGCATTACCCGCCTGCTTGGAGCCTTTCTGTGCGGAATATTTCTTTTCATCTTCAAAATCGTCTTCGTTTTCGTCGGTAAACTCGGCGCGCGGGTCATTGGATTTTACAATACCCAGCTCCTGTCTGAACAGATCGTAGTCCACGTCAAACTGATTTAAGATTTGTGTAGCGATGTTTTCTTTGTTCTTAAGAATGGAAAGCATCAGGTGCTCTGTTTCAACCGTTGTGCTTTTCAGCGCTTTTGCTTCCAAAACGGTAACCCTGATCACTTTCTCGGCCTGTTTGGTCAAAGGCAGGCTATTAATGTTCGCAATATTCTTTCCTGTTTTATCTTTTACGGCCAGCTCTATCTCCTTTCTTAGCTCGTATAAGTCAACATTAAAACTTTTGAGAATACGGACGGCGGTGTTATCTCCCTCCCGGATCAATCCGAGCAGGAGATGTTCGGTACCAATAAAATCATTTCCCAATCTCAGTGCTTCTTCCCTGCTGAACGAAATGATCTCCTTTACCTGGGCTGAAAAATTATTATCCATTTTTAGGTAATTGGTTGTTATACAATATTAACAAATTAATTCGGATTCCTGATTCCCCATATCTATAAACGAAATGTTGATAATTTAAGTTGCTGGAGAAGGCTAAAATTTTGCTATTTGCCCGGTCAAGGATCTAAATTTACGTTATGCAGGTCAAAATAGATACCAAAGAGAAATTTCATGCCATCACTGTGACAGCGCCGACACTTTCTGCTTTTATGACAGAAGAACTGGGGAATACCTTACTCCCCTACCTGCAAAATGACGGGCAGGAGCCGGGTGCGCACGTCAAAAACGTTGTGTTAATACTCAAAGACATCCGGGAAATAGAGCTGGAAGCGGCTGGAAAGCTCGTAGAACTTCAGCAAAAATTTTATGAAAACAATGCCTCTTTCGTGATATGCGAACTTCAACAGCACGTCGAAGAGTTTCTCGATAAAAACGAACTTTTGGAGTTGATGAATGTTACCCCGACCCAAAGCGAGGCGTGGGATATCGTGCAGATGGAGGAGATCGAGCGGGAGTTGCTGGATGGAGAGGAGGGGTGATAGGTTAAGAGTTTAAAAGTTTAATGGTTTAATGGTTTAATAGTTTAATAGTTTAAGGGTTAAGGGTTCTGGCGATGACCCAAAGGGATTTGAGATTCAAGGAAAGCGACGGATCTCAAAAACTATTAAACTATTAAACTTTTAAACTTATCTCCCCTTCTCACTTCGAAACTAATGAGTGCATGATCTCCCCGGCTATCACGCTTTTTTTAGAGGAACGCTTGTCGCAGGTCGTTGGGCGAACAACCAGGATTGCAAGTGCCAGGCCGGTTCCTGGTGGCTCCATTAATGGTACGTTCCTGTTGCACACCGATACGGATGAGCTTTTTTTCTTGAAAGTAAATGATGCTGAACTTTATCCCGCATTATTCGGGAAGGAACGACTTGGTCTGATAAGTTTACCTGTTAGAACGCCGAACGTTTTGCTGGAAGAAATATCCGGGCCCTATCAATTGCTGGTAATGGAATGGATCCCGTCCGGAAGTAAAACGGAAAGATTCTGGGAGAACTTTGGAAAGACACTCGCTGGTATGCACCAGACAACGGCCCCCGGATTTGGACTGGCCTACGACAACTACATGGGCTCGTTGCCACAGAGCAATGGATGGCGGGAAACATGGGTCGATTTTTTCCGCGAACAGCGTTTGGAGCGACAAGCGAAACTGGCGACTGATGCCGGCCTGCTGCCGAAGCGGTGGCTGAAAAACCTGGAAGGTCTGTATCAGAAACTGCCATCTATTTTTCCTGAAGAAAAACCCTGCCTTGTACATGGTGATCTATGGAGCGGAAACTTTATCTGTGATCAACAACAGATGCCCGTTCTGATCGATCCGGCGATCTATTACGGGCACAGGAGTGTCGACCTCGCGATGACGACCCTGTTTGGAAGATTTCATCCGCGGTTCTATGAAGCCTATCACGCGCATTTCACTTTACCGGAGAATTATGAAGCGCAGTGGGAGATCGCCAATCTCTATCCCTTACTGATCCATTTGAATTTGTTCGGAAGCAGTTACCTGGAGAGCGTAACTGAGACGTTGAAAAAGTTTTAACATAGCGCGCTCTTACAATAACGCCGGTTAACTTAAAACGCCGTATTCAACTCCGCGTGAAGGAAGTTCCAACTAATCGGGAAGTGATGCCTGTTGCCGGCCTTCCTCTGCGTCTCAGCTTTGCATCATTGCAATTCATTAAAAACGTGGTGAGACAGGGGAAACAAACCTGATTCAACTAGTCCGCTGCCTGGTTTTACCGGGAAGTGCTTATCTGTTTTGTAAGTATATTGGTAGTATGGAACACGATGAAATTTACATGAGACGTTGTTTGGAACTGGCGGCGGTTGCCAAGTCGCGCGGAAAGACAGCTGTTGGAGCCCTCATCGTAAGAGGCCATGAGATCATTGCGGAAGGAGTGGAATCTTCGGAGGAATTTCCTGCGATGATCGCGCATGCGGAGATCGTGGCATTGATCAGGGCATCAGATATACTGGGCACGAAGGATCTCAACGGATGCGTGATGTATACAACGGTTGAGCCCTGTCTTATGTGTAGTTTTTTGATCAGGGAAACGAAGATCGCAGCGGTAGTGTATGGAGTGGGCGCGGGGCAGATCGGCGGAACAAACCCGGAGATGCCGCTGCTGACGACGGATAAGATCGGGAGATGGGGAGTGACGGTAAACCTGAGGGGCGGTGTGCTGGAGCAAGAATGTGCGGCGATGTTAAAGAAGTCGTAGCTCGTTGGCTAATGGCCTCAGCGCTTTTTGAGGCCGGACTGCCATCTAAGGATAGCGCAGCGCACGAAGGTCCGCAAACACAAGCGTTACCACTATTCAGGGTTGATAGCTTAGCGGCTTTTTACGCCCGTTGCGTTGCTGCTGCAGCGATCGGAAAACAGGGCTTGCGGGAAGACAATATTTACATGCCTTGCCGCTTTCCCGCTGGCCGTTGTGATATATATCGTTAAAACCCTTTCCTTTGCATTTTAATGTATGCTAGCTGTAACGATCCTTGGAAATAACTCTGCCGTACCGGCTTTCGACCGTCATCCCACCAGCCAGGTGGTGACACATGACGGGGTGAACTACCTTGTCGATTGCGGAGAAGGCACACAGATCCAGATGATCAATTACAAGATCCGCCGGGGTAAGATCTCACACATATTTATCTCTCATCTTCATGGCGACCACTACTTCGGGCTGGTCGGTCTTTTGAACTCATTCGGGCTGCTGGGTCACCAGCAAGAGCTGCATGTGTATGCACCTTCACCTTTGCAGGAGATCATCGAGATGCAACTCCGCGTTGCCGATACAAGACTATGCTATCAGCTGCATTTCCATACTATCAGCGGCGAAGCATTGCTGGTGGATAATGAGAAGATCGAGATCCGTTGTTTCCCAACACAGCACAGGATCGAATGCTACGGCTTCACCTTTCGCGAAAAAAGAAAACCAAGAAAGCTGATCCTTGACAGTGTGAAGCAGAATAATGTACCGCTGCATTTTTATGATAACCTGAAAGACGGCGAAGATTTTATTACCTCCGCAGGGGAAGTGATCAGGAATGAATGGGTAACAACCGCTGCACCAAAAGGAAAAAGCTATGCCTTTTGTGCAGACACAAGATATTTCGAACCGATCATCGATCATATCAGAGATATCGATATGATCTATCATGAAACGACCTACCTCGATAATCTGCGTGAACGGGCTTTTGAGCGCTTTCATTCAACTTCAAAACAAGCGGCGTTGATCGCAAAAAAGGCGAATGTAAAAAGATTACTGATCGGGCATTTCAGCAGCAAGTATGATACGCTGGAAGAATTTGAAAAAGAAGCAAGAGAGGTTTTTCCTAATACGGATCTTGCTTTGGAAGGAGTTACGTACCGGATCTGAGTGGCGTAAAGGAACGCGGCGGACGCGGCGATACGCGACGGACGCAGCGAAAACAGCCATAGCAGA
>JBEVKW010000482.1:0-9895 GCA_040509495.1 Chitinophagaceae bacterium
TAGCTGCTTTCTCAACAAACTAACAATAAATAAACTAACAGATAATATACGTTTATTGGAGCAATTAATATGAATAAAATTAGTACCCCCCCTATAAAAGCTAGACACTATGTAAAAAAACCTAGCTCATCTACTATACCAAGCGGAAGTTTATATATTGAAGAAAGTACCCAAGATTTATTAGATTTTACTAAGCCAAATACATCATTTTCTACTTTTAATGGTTTTTTTGAAGAAATACCCACAAAACCTTCATTGATTTATGAAATATATAAAAGTTATGCTAAAGATTTTTTACAAACTAGCCAATATTTATGGGGTATTGCCTCAAGTGCCAGCTTACTTAAAGCTATTCAAGAAATTCAAGAAAACATTGAAAACTATACAGATAATAGCAAAGAACAATACAAAAAAATTTTGGTGCAAGCAGCTGCAGCTTTATTAAAAGAATTAGAACTACGTGAAAATATACAGCATAAAATGCTCATTGGCAGTTTAATGCCAATCGTAGAATAATAGGATTAATCCTTGCAGTATAAGGATTTATAATACTTTTTCTCGGTTAATTATTTATTGTAAAACATAAATTTGTCAAGTATAATGAATATTCTTTGCTCTTGGTTAAAGATTATGAAAGTTGCAGTTATAAACTTCTCTGGTAATGTGGGAAAAAGCACAATTTCTGCCCATTTACTCCATCCATATATGGGTGATTGCCCAATTTTTTCTATTGAATCATTAAACAATGACAGCAGCACTGATGGTATAGAAGTCGAAAAAATTCTAGGTAAAAAATTTGCTAACTTACAAAAACAGCTATTACTGTTAGACACTGCCATAGTTGATGTAGGAGCATCTAATGTTGATGATTTTCTTAAAATGATGGCAAAATATCATGGCTCTCATGAAGACTTTGATTATTTCCTTATCCCTGTAGTAAAAGAAAAAAAACAGCAAGCTGACACTATCAACACCATTCGCTCCTTATCTGCCTTAGGCATTAAAGCAAAAAAGATTAGATTGATTTTTAATAAACTAGATATTGATGATATAGTAGAAGAAGAATTTAATGCAATTTTTAGCTTACATCACATAGAAAAAAACTTTACCTTAATTCCCCAAGCAGTAATATATTACAATGAAATCTTTGAAAAAGTTAAAATTATTGGCAAATCAATTTCTGCTATTTTAGCCGATAACGTAAACTATAGACAAAAACTAAGGGATACACAGGAGCAAAAAGAAAAAGAACACTGTGTAAGAATGATTGCCATAAAAAGATTGGCAATTTCTGCACAAAATAATCTCAATAATGTATTTGCCTTAATATTCAAAGGTTATAAGCATGGAGCGTAATACTAAAGAAGCATTAATAGCTCAACTATTAGGTGAAATAGATGGGATTTTACATAAATTAGATAAAACTAGTAAACATTTGATTAATCAACAAAAAGAACTTAGTTATTTACTAATTAAACTACATGAAGATATATTACAAAAAAAAGCCCTACATGAGCAGCAAAATTGGCGATATTATCTATCTTGGGCAGCAATTATAATAGCTGCAAATGGCTTTATAACGTTTATTATTATTTATTTCAATGACATACTCTCCCCCTAAATTTTATAAAGAGATGCTTTATAAAACTATAGGCGGATTTTCTTGTGACCTATGCATACATTGATTAGTATATGCATTTTTCGCTACTTCACTAACGCTGATTAGTTTAGAAGTAGAGGAACTCTTTACAGCAAGGCTGTGCCCCAGCCCATCAGCTAATTTTATTTGTGCAAACTTGGCTATGTTTTTAGCAGCATTTATATCTCTGTCATGCATGGTATAACAATTTGGACATTTCCATTCGCGTATATCTAGTTTTAGTTTTTCTAGTTTATGCCCGCAACAACTACATGTCTTGCTGCTCGGTGCAAATCTATCAATACTTATAACTTTTTTATTATTCCGCTCTGCTTTGTATTCCAGCATAGTTTTAAATTTATACCACGATGCATTGGCTATATGCCTAGCTAATTTTTTGTTTTTTGTCTTGCATTGATTTTTTGCCATTTGGCTAGTTTAGGTAAACTTTTATCTAGTAAGCATAAGTTTTTTATTTTGTTGCCTGTACTTGTGGTTGCAAAATCGCTTATGCCTAAGTCTATACCTAGAATGTCATTAATATTGACTATAATTTGCTTGTATTTTACATGGTTTATATTAGTTTCTTGTATGACAAAGCTGGCAAAGTATTTTCCTGTTGGGGTTTTACTTATGGTTACGGTTTTGAAGTTTTGCGGTAGTTCTCGATGTAATTTTATTTTTATGTCTTTGATTTTTGGTAGGGTTAGTAATTGCTTTTTATAGTCTACCCTGCTATGCTGCGGGCATGAAAAGCTTTGCTTAGCGTATTTATTTTTGAATTTTGGAAATGCACTTTGTTTTTTAAAAAATCTGCTATAAGCTTTGTCTACACAATCTAAACTAAATAATAAGCTTTGGCTGTTTACTTGAGTAAGCCATGATTTTTCTTGCTTTTTTGATGCTACTAGTAAATCTTGTATTTCTCGTTTTGTTATGGTTATTTGTTTTTCTTTGTAGGTTTCTTGCTTGATATTTAAAGCCCAGTTGTAAACATGGCGTGTATGCCCAAAATGAACAGCAAATAATTGCCTTTGCTCTTCGTTTGGATATATACGGTATTTATGAGCTTTCATGTAGATTTACATAATTTATTTTATGTTGTATTATAATCAAATTATACTTTAGTGTCAATATATGAAATCACATTATCATTGCTTATATAGACTAAAATATCATTTAGTGTTAGTTACTAAATATCGTAAAAAATGCTTTACTGATGAAATTTTAATTAGGCTTGAAGTTATACTTAAGGAGCTTTGTATAAAGTGGGATATTACATTAGAAGCATTTAATGGAGAGCAAGACCATGTGCATTTATTATTAGATTTACACCCTAATATTTTACCTAGCGTACTAATAAATAATCTTAAGACCGTTTCTAGTCGCTTGATTAGAAAAGAATTTGCATCTCATTTTACTAAATTTTACTGGAAGCCTACTTTATGGACTAGAGCTTATTGCTTAATATCTACTGGCGGTGCTCCTTTAGATATTCTAAAAGAATATATACAAAAACAAGATAGACCTAAATAATCGCAAACTTGTTTTATAATACATTTCAAGAATTGAAATGCATTAACTTTGTGTGCTATCCATCTCACCACTAAATTGCTTTGCAATTATAGTGGGATAATTCCGCACAATTCGTTAAAAAAAATCTTATGTCTACTTAATAATTCATCTTTATTTGACGCTGTATTTATTACAGCCTTCATTATGTCAATAGATAGGTTAAATAAAGGTTTACCACCAAACCCGCTTGGTAATAAATCTCTCTCACTATCTAAAATGGCTAAATTATATGGAGCTTGACATACTACAAAACCCGAAGAAAAATCTTGTTTTTTAAATTTAGTTAAGCAAACCAATGTTTCTTCTGTACTTAGCTCTTTACCGCCAGTTTCTAAAGCAAAATCTCTTAAAGAAAGACCATTTAATTTATTAGTAACATAAATTGTCATATATTCACTTCTTGTCTTATGTAAAAAATGATATAATCATTTTTTACATAAGACAAGAAGCGGATTAAACAAAAAAAATGTAAAGCATTCTAAGATAGCTTGAAACAATTGCGACAAATCCTCATTTTCTGTTACGTATAGACTACCTTGCACACATTATATTGCCTTTGGGTCGTCTTTTATGCTGGATAAATTGTATTCTATTATTTCTACTAACCAGTCACCATCATCTAACTGCTTTATTGGTTCAATGGTCAAATTTTTGCAGCTTTAATTTTCTAAGCATTTCTCGTGCTCTGGCCACCCGAGAACGAATTGTACCAATAGGTATGGTTGATATTTTATCGTCATAGTCATTATTAACTTTACTCGCCTCTTCATAGCTTAAACCACAAATCAACACTTGTTTGGCAGTATTTCTCATATCTTTTGGCATTTTATTAAAGGTATGTTCTATATCATGTATCATTTGTTTATTAATTAAGCTAATTTCTGGAGTGAAATCGTCAATCTCGTTTATTAAATAATTTTGTTCATCTTCTAAATAAGAAATTGGTTTATGCTTTTTATTGTAAAAATGGTGCTTAATTAAATTAATTGCAATTCCTGTAAGCCAAGTTTCAGGTTTTGATTCATGACGGAAATTATTTGCTGATTTTATCGCCTCCATATAGGTGGATTGTACAATATCTCTTGCATCTTCTTCATTTCTAACTTTATGTAAAACAAAATATAGCAATTTTTTATGATGGCTTTTAGCTAAATTTTCTAAATCAACATGTTTATTATTTTGTGTACTCATACTCAACTATTTTTTGTTTTTTTGTGCGTTTATCATACAAAATATGCACAGAAGTTATTGTAATATGTTTTGTAATGTGTTTCAAGAATAGAAAAAGCTTAATGTTAATTATGCATTTTTTGCATAATTAACATTTATAGAATTAACGCCGAGAAAACTTTTGATTTTAATCAGGAGATGAAAGGCGAAAAACTTAGCTCTCTATGTTAAGAATATAGCATATATCGCAGGAACTGCGAAAATCAAGCATATTCTCATGGCACGATACTATGAAGCAGGAAGCTTCTGCCTTTATTCGGGAGTAGTTCACTAGCTTTAGTTTTATTTTGGAGTAAGACAAGATTATCCTGCATATTTTTGACAATATATTCATCGTTATTAGCTATAGCTTTTTGTTTATCATTATAAGTAAATTTGATTAGCTCGCCTGTGCTAATTTATAAATTATTTTTAGTATATACTTGAATATAGTCTAAATTAGACTTTTCAACGTCAATTTATGGACTTTTTAAAGTATTTTTGTGGATTAAAAACTAAATTTTAGACGCCAATCTAATATATGATTGTACACAAAACGAACATAACCTAATGTTTTTGCTAACAATTCAGTTTGTTCTTTTGTAGGGTAAAATCTATATTGATATGTTGTATTCATATCAATATTATATTATATCAATTTACATTTTACAAAATGCAATATATATCGTAATATATATTTATACTAATTATTTTACGCCTTTCATCTCCTCACTAAAGTGAGAAGCTTTCTCGGCGTTAATTCTATAAAAATCTCGATTACTTAGATGCAAATTGAAAATAACCTATGGCTATAAGTAAATATACAATTAATGTCCTATTCGGCTTAGGGTATTTATATATACAATTATATAAACCACAAAAAGCTGAACATTTTTTAGCCTGTTTAGTCAAAATGCTGCCTGAACACAAGCAAGCTAAAATTTTATTATGTATTAGCCAAGTAATGCAGGGTAAAAAAATTAGTGCAGATGATTTTAATTTTGCTAGACAGCATGCATCGCCTTCTATTGTACAAATGTTAGCTAGAAGAACTAATATGGCTAAAAAGGCATAATATGACTTTTATAAAAAAAACTTTTTCCTTAAATGGTTATAAACCATATAATAAAATCATTACCAATGAGATAATTCAGCAAATACAAGAATATAATGATATATTAGCTAAAGCTACGCAAGATGCACAAAGTGTCCAAGAATATGCACAAATACAAGCAAATAATATTATTGAGCAGGCTAATCAAAAAGCTAAAAATATTTTAGATACAGTTGAGCAGCATCAGCAGAAAATATTACAACAAGCAAATCAAGAAGCTAATGATTTATTGCAGCAGGCTAAGCATGATGTACAAGACATTTTAACTAATTCAGAGCATAGAGCTGCACAAGAAGTATGGGATAAAGCAGCTGAACTTATACAAAGTTTAGAACAAGCACATAATAAATTCTATGAACATACTGAAGTTCTTATTCAAGATATTTTAACTGATATTATCAAAAAATTAACGTCAAATAACGATACCCAATCGCAAATGCAAATTTTAGTTAGTCAAGTTTTTGAAAAGGCTAAAGAAGTAGAATATGCAACTTTATTTTTTAGTCCGCAGGATTATGAAGATTTGCCTACTTTTCATATTCCACATACATGGAAAATTGAAAAAGATATAATGATGGATAAAGGCTGGTGCCGCTTAGTTGGAGCTGGCGGAGAATGGAAAACCTCTATTACTCTTATTGAAAGAACCTTGCTTCAAGCTATAGAAGCAGCTAATGATTCCTCTACTGACTAAAGTTGTAAGAGTTATTACTTCGATTTTAACAATTGGTGCATAATGGTACTGCCGTCTGTATTAGTATATTCATCAGCGACTTCTTGAGGTTTAGATAGGTCGATTTTTGCAGTTTTAAGCTCTCTAATTAATCTATAGACAAAAGCTACAGCTTTTAAGGTTGAACGTGGAATACCACGATTAACACTGCCGTCAGCATATAAGGTTCTAGCTAACCAAATATAACGAATTACTGGAATATTATTATCTTTTGCCATATCTATAAGACTTTGTGCTTCTTCATCTATTCCCCTAGCTAATATTATGGGCAATGGATATTGTTCTGGGTTATAACTTAAGGCAACTGCATAATGAGTTGGATTAACCACTACGCTATCAGCATTTTTAGCTTGTTTATGATTATCATCTCCGAATACAATTTCATGAGCAAATTGCTTTCTTTCACCTTTTAGATGCGGGTCTCCTTCCATTTCTTTATACTCATCTTCTAATTCTTTATCGTCCATACGCAGTTGTTTTCTATGAAAATATTTTTGTATAGCGAAATCTAGCATGGCTAAAGGAAAAAATATCATTAAAGTTTTTCGTTCTATACTTTTGAAAATTTCTAATACAATTTCATACATAGAAGGTATAGTGCCAGTAGGAACTAACACAATGGCATATAATATTTTGTGTATAGTATCATAGATAATGTATAGGATTACTAAAGCCTTGGCGATATTACTCAACATATTAAATAAATTTCGCCCAGAAAACATCTGTTTTAAATTAGTGATTGGATTGAATTTATCTAAATTAGGGATTAAAACTTGCGGAGTAAAAGCAATGCCAATTTGTACCCAAGTTCCTAAAAGTCCGCATAGCATAGCTATTCCACAAGTTATTAAACTTGTAATTGCAAAGAATACAAAACTATCCCATAAAATAGAAGAAAAAGCCATTTTAAAGGGTATGCTATCATCAATATAACTGATACTAGTGGTAATAATAGCACCTGCTGCATGACGCCAGTATGCTTCTAGCAAATATACAGTTTCAAATACAATAAATGTCTCAAGTAAATGTGTAATATCTTTACTAATGCTTACTTGCCCTTTTTCGGCAGCATCTTTTAAGCGTTTATCTGTGGGGGCATGTTTTTTATCTTCACTCATAGTTAGTGCGGCTTGTAGTTGATTACTTTCATGATATCCTTAATCATATTAAATTCATGCCCCATAACATAAGTTAAAGTATGAATGCCCAGCATTAAAATAAACAAAGCTACTAAGCTTTTAATTGCAGGAGTAGCACTAGTTACTTGAATTTGTGGTGCATAAATGCTTAGTAAACCAAAGCCAAATTCAACTAATAACAATACTATAATTACAGGAGAGGAATATAAGACGATAGATATCATCATAGAATTAAATCTTTGTATAATTAATTCTAAACGCATGGAATCAAGAGGGGGGATAGGGTTTAATATAGGCCATACCAAATAACTATCCACTAAACTAGTATATAAATTTGCCATAATTCCCATTTCTAAAAAAATTAATACCCCAAAACGTTTAATTAACTCGCCTGTAGGTAAAGAATCTGGGTCATTGCCCGGACTATTAGGAAAATTACTATTCCCGCGCTGTACATCAATAATAACTCCAATATTTTGCAAAATCCAAAAAGGTAAACTAATTAAAAAACCAATAATTAATCCAACCATTACTTCTTTAGATAAAATCCATACTATTTCTATCATAGTTAGTGGACGCTGCTGTAATTGAATATAAGTTAAAACTGTAATGGGTAAACTCATAGCAATTGCTACTGCCATACGTACCCGCATAGGACTAGTTTGTGCAAAGAATATGGGTAGATTACGCAGACTCATTAAACCGCGTGGTAGAGATAGAGCTAAAGCTAATAAAAAAGAAAATAAAATATCTATTAAATTTAAGTTATTTTGCATTAGCGGCCTACATTAGGTATAGCATCTAAAATACTTTTGGTAAAGATTACTAATTGCCCTGCTACCCAAGAACCAGTTAAAGTAATGGTAACGCTTACTGCAATTAATTTAACAAAAAATGGTAAAGTCTGATCTTGCAGCTGCATTAAGGCTTGCAATAATGATACCCCTATACCAAATACAGTAGCTACAATTAAGGCAGGAGCTGACCACAGAGTAATATAGAGAAGTACTTGCTGAAAATAACTAATTGTATCCATATTATACTCGCGAATAGATAGCTATTATTTAGCCATAAAAACGTTAATTGTATTAAACATATGACGTAACCAACCCTTGTAATAGCTTGCCCCAGCCGTCAATTGAGACAAATAATAATATTTTTAAAGGCAGAGATACAGTATTGGGTGAAACCTGCTGCATACCTAATGCCATTAAAATATTTGACATAATCAAATCAATAATGACAAAAGGCAAAAAGATTAGAAATCCAATCTCAAAACCTCTTTGCAATTCAGATACTACAAAGGAAGGAATTAAAATTACAAAATCTGTAGGTTTAGCTTCTTTAGCAATATCTGGCGGCCAAATACGTTTAGCTGAATCTAAAAAATATGTACTTTGGTCAGGATTAGCATGTTTAATCATAAATTCACGTAATGGCTCTAAATAATAAACAATTTTCTTAAACTGCTCTCCTATAGGTCCGCTATTACTTATACGGGGCAGTGTACTATTAGGCGGTTGAGGGCTTGTATCAGCAGGGCTTATTCCTGATATTTCAGTAGGGGAATTATGTGTATTATTCATACGTTCCCCAATTTTTTGTAGAGTAGGAGACATCACAAAAATTGTCATAGCTAATGCCATTGCTTGCAGCACCATAGTAGGCGGAACTTGCTGTACTCCCATTGCATTACGGGTTAAAGTTAATACAATTACAAATTTTAAAAAACATGTAGTTATCATAATACCTAATGGAATTAAGGATAAAATCCCTAAAAATACCATTAGGCTTACAGGGTCCATAGAACTTAATGGAGACATAAAATACCTTTGTATTTTCAATATGTATTAATCCAAATTGAGAATTTGCACCCCAATTTGTTCGTCAATCTCTATTATTTCCCCGTTGCCAATTAGCTTACCATTAGCATATATTTCTACTTGGGCAGGGGTATTTTTATGTAAATTTAAAATTGTACCTTGCTGCAGCTGCATAATTTGTTCTATTGGTAAATTCATTTGCCCCAGACTAAAAGTTAAATTAATCGGTACATTGGCAAAGGGATGAACTGTTTTTACAGTTTCTACTTCTTCAGTTTCCTGAGTTATATTTTCTTCTTGATTATCTGATTCTTGTATATCTTGCTCATATTCTTCACTATCATCAGTATCCTCTTCGTTTAATTCTTGCTCTTCACTTTGTATATATTCATCTAAATTCCAATCATCAGTATAGTCTTTTTTGTCTTCCATTTTAGTTTTCCATTCTTGAAATAGCACATTGTTATGTGCATAACTTAACTGTATGGCAAAACTGCCTAAATTTAAGCAGCCATTACCTTGTGCATCAAAATTTATTTCACTTAACAAAATAACATTGCCTAAACGTAATTTTTGGTATTGTGTATAACTTATTTGTTGTCTGCCTAAAATAATATTCCGTTTAATTGGAATACTACCCAAGTTAATTGTAGGCTGTGTTAT
>JBEVKW010000483.1:0-14430 GCA_040509495.1 Chitinophagaceae bacterium
AAAAGCAGCAAAGAAAGTAGCTAAAAAAGCAGTGAAGAAAGCGGCTCCCAAAAAAGCAGCGAAAAAAGCAGCTCCTAAAAAAGCAGCCAAAAAAGCAGCAAAGAAAGCAGCTAAAAAATCAGCCCCTAAAAAAGCAGCAGTAGTTGCTTCAGCCCCGGCTAAAAAAGCAGCAAAGAAAAAAGCAGCGAAGAAAGCTTCACCGGCAAAACCAAAACCGGTTAAACAACCACAGGCAAAACCAGTTGTAGAAGATCCGATCATAGAAAAAGATGAGCCTGTAACGGAGCCTGACGCGGTTCAACAGCAGATCTTCCCTGCTGACGAAGATGAAGACACTACAGCTGACGACGATACAGTTGAAGAAGTCGAAGAAGTTGAAATCGATGTTGAAGAAGAGGACACTGATGACGAAGACAGCGACGATGACGACGATGAAGAGGACGACAAGTAAGAATCCGTTGGTAAGTATTATAGCCGCCTGTATAGAATTTGCAGGCGGCATTTTTATACTCGCGAATGAACGGAAATGGCGAACTTTAAAGCTGAAACCTGTTTTATGAAAAGATGCTTGCTGATATTCCTGGCTTCCTGCTGTAGCTGGATCGGTGTGTTTGGTCAGCAGAAGCTTTCCGTGATAGAAAAAGTTGTTTTGAATGATACGAAGTCGCCCATCATCTGGATAGATACGATGAAAACCGATATCAATCACCTGCTTATGGATACCCAGCGGATCGATTCACTACATCTTTTGAAAGACTCTGCGGCAGCAAGACAGTATGGAGAAGATGCGGCAAAAGGCATCCTGGTAATGTTTCCTAAAGACAGTGTGAAACTGATGCGGCTTAACCAGTTCCTCGAATTCCAGGGCGTACCGTCTGCTGACCGGAAGCTCCGGGTCTGCGTGAACCACACGCTGGTCAGATATCCCTCCTACCTGGTCATTGATCCCACTTACATTAAAACCGTTCAGATCACCCGCAACCGCCACTGGGGCTACCTGGACGAGGCTAATAGCGGTGAAATGTTCCTCAACCTGATCACGGCCAACTATTCAAATCCCGTCATGTAGAGGCCTGGAACACCTGCTCCGTGAGCGGCATGGCGTATAAGGAACGCGGCGAACGCAACGATACGCGGCGAACGCGGCGAAACAGCCGGCAAATTCAATATTATCTACGTCAAACTTTCAGAGGACATAACGTCATCACCGATCCTTTCCTACCTCAACGACCCATTCGCGGCCATTCGTGCTTCATTCGCGTCCATAAAAAAAACCATCCGCCTTTCGACGAATGGTCTTCCCAATAAAGCCATTGTATATCTTTTACACCCTGAAGTGAGCGAAAGCTTTGTTCGCTTCAGCCATACGGTGTGTATCTTCTTTTTTCTTGAAAGCTGCACCCTCGCCTTTGCTTGCTGCAACGATCTCACCAGCCAGCTTATCAGACATGCTACGACCGTTTCTTTCACGGCTATAACGGATCAGCCATTTGATGCTGAGAGATACTTTCCTGTCCTGGCGTACTTCCGCAGGGATCTGGAAAGTAGCACCACCGATACGACGGCTGCGCACTTCTACAGCTGGAGTTACATTTGACAAAGCTCTTTTCCAAACTTCATATCCGTCTTCACTTGTTTGCTTTGCAACTTTATCCAAAGCATCGTAGAAAATATTAAAAGCTCCGCTTTTCTTTCCTTCCCACATCAGGTTATTGACAAAGCGGGTTACCAGTTTGTCATTAAACTTAGGATCTGGTGCTAAGGGCAGTTTCTTTGCTTGTGCTTTCCGCATGGTATTGTTGAGTTACTTATTTTGAATTATTTTTTGGCTTTTTCTTTCTTCGTACCGTATTTAGAACGGCTCTGTTTACGGTCTTTTACACCCGCAGTATCCAGAGAACCACGAACGATGTGGTAACGAACACCTGGCAAGTCTTTAACACGACCACCACGGATCAGTACGATTGAGTGCTCCTGCAGGTTGTGACCTTCACCCGGAATATAGGCGATCACCTCTACTTTGTTCGTCAAACGAACTTTAGCCACTTTACGAAGCGCAGAGTTCGGTTTCTTTGGAGTTGTAGTGTACACACGAGTACAAACACCACGACGCTGCGGACACTGATCCAAAGCCCTTGATTTGCTCTTGGCTCTGATAATTTCTCTTCCTTTTCTTACTAACTGTTGAATAGTAGGCATTCTGAATGCTTTATTTTTGGGACGGCAAAGGTAGGTCGCAGCAGGGGAAATACCAAAAGATTCTGGAATTCTTTCTGCTGCTCAAAGTAAAAAGTGGAAATTAAAAAGTAGAAAAAAATAGAAATTGGTCAGTAAGCTCTGATTTTGAGCAACTTATTTTAACTTTTTAATTTTGACTTTTTACTTCATTTTTAAACTTTCCACATCCAGTCATGATTATCAGCCACCCTTCCCTCACGGATATCGGACAGCCATTTTTTTACATTGGTTGATACGGTAAAAGTTGCCGGATCAAACTCCATCGCAAATCCTTTATAGTTCAGCTCACGGATCGGAGCGATCACCGCCGCGGTACCGGTCCCGAACACTTCCGTGATCTTTCCCGCCTTGAAGGCATCTACCACTTCGTCTATACTGATCTTTCTTTCTTCCACTTTGATGCCCATTTCCTTCAGGCCCGTCATTACACTCGCACGCGTAACCCCTTCCAGGATCGTTCCTTCTTCCAGCGACGGCGTTACCGCTACCCCTCCGATCATGAAGAATACGTTCATCATGCCCACTTCCTGCAGCCATTTGTGCTCAAACGCATCCGTCCACAACACCTGGTCATACCCTGCTTTTCTCGCCTGGCTGGCTGCCAGCATGCTGCCACCGTAGTTACCCGCATTCTTGGAGAAACCAACGCCGCCCGGCGCCGCACGCGTATAACTCTCTTCTACCAGGATCTTCATCGGTTGGGCATAATATGGCCCCGTCGGGCTTAAAATGATAATGAATTTATAAGTCTCTGACGGACGAACACCCAGCATCGCATCCGAAGAGAACATGAATGGACGGATATACAGGGAATGCTCATTCTTCGCCGGGATCCAATTGCGGTCGATATCGATCAACTGACGCATGCCTTCCAGGAAGATTTCCTCCGGAACCACCGGCATGTTCATCCGCTCCGCCGACTTATTGAAACGTTTGAAATTGTCTACCGGCCGGAAAATGAACGCATTCCCGTCCTCATCTTTATATGCCTTAATACCTTCGAAAATAGCCTGTCCATAGTGCAAAGCCGCCAGAGAAGGCTCCAGGAGCAATGGCTGATAAGGTTTGATCTCCACATTCTTCCATTCTCCATTTTCATAATCTGCCTCCAGCATATGATCGGTAAAATATTTACCGAACGGAATATTCTCCAGGTTGATATCCTGTAACTTGCTCCTTTCTGCTTTTGTAACTGAAATCGCTAAAGCCTCGGTCATAATTTTTTAATTTTGCTCGGCAAAGAAACGAAAAAAGTTTATACTAACAGTCATTAGTAAAAAAGGAACTTATGGGTTTGAATGATATAGATTTACCAGCCAGCATTATCGCTTCCCTCTACCCTTCTTCCCTGATCAGTTCGCCTACAGAACAGGGGGAAGGCACCGCCGTCAACGCGAAGGAAAGCACTCCCGTACAAGCGGAACAAGTACCCGCCGGTGAAGCTGCGCCACCCTTTGCGTGGAAATTCCTCGGTAATAATAAACGTGCAGTGCTGGTAGTGGTGAACAACCCCGGTATCCTTCATTTACCGGATGAAGACCTGAACTTTTTAACCACCATGCTCACTGCCTGTAAGCTCAGCCTGGGCGATATCATCCTCATCAACTACAATAACTATCTCGAAAAAGGCGGTCCGGCCGCAGTGAAATATTTTAAGAGCCGCGAGGTGTTGCTTTTTGGGATTGAACCCGCTGATTTCGGGCTGCCCGTCAGCTTCCCGGAATACCAGGTGCAGGGTTTGGCAAATGTGCAATACCTGTATTCACCGCCACTCGCCGCCATTGCGAATGATAAAGCGGCTAAAGGCAAATTGTGGACGAGTCTGAAGAAGATCTTCGGGATCCAGTAAATTCGACGCATAGAGAAGCAGTTTCAAACGATATCCCTTTCAGAAGATACCAGGCTTGCCATCAGTTTTTTTCTATCTTACCATTGCCCGTATAATACATTGTCAACGCACAATCGCCATACTCTTACCCGGCCGCGATTCCTTCCCAAAGTTCAGCGAACAAAGGAACGCAGCGGCCGCAACGATACGCGGCGGCCGCGGCGAAATACAAAGTATCCCAAGCCTATTCAGCCATCATCAAATTGAAACGACCCATTCGCGAACCTTCGCGGCCATTCGCGTCCCATTCGCGTACCGCGCCTCATTCGCGTTAGCATTATATTTGCCGCATGAAACTAATCTTCGCCACGAACAATCAACATAAAGTAGAAGAGATCAGGCATAATATCGGCCATGAATTTGAGCTCCTCACCCTCAAAGAAGCCGGTATCAACATAGACATTCCCGAACCGCACGACACCATCGAAGCCAATGCTTCTGAAAAGTCAACAGTGATCTACGAAATGACAGGCACTGATTGCTTCAGCGAAGACACCGGTCTGGAAGTTGCCGCACTGAATGGTGAACCGGGCGTTAAAAGTGCACGCTACGCCGGTGAAGGACGATCTTCAGACGATAATATCACCAAACTGCTCGCAAATCTGGAAGGTGTGACTGATACCTCTGCCCGTTTTAAGACGGTCATCTCCATTATCATCGGCGGAACAGAACATCTTTTTGAAGGCATCTGCAATGGTAAAATAATCCGTGAAAGAAAAGGTACGGGCGGCTTTGGTTACGACCCGGTTTTTGTACCGGATGGAGCGGACAGAACATTTGGCGAAATGACTCTGGCTGAGAAAGATGAGTACAGCCACCGGGCCAAAGCCACCCAAAAACTGGTAACATTTTTGAACAACCTATAGCAAGCATAAACCAACTGTCCGCTGAACCGTCATGCACTTATTTTGTTTTTCGACAAACATGGATTAATATTACTGACGGTCAGTGGATTACAGGTAAATAATCAACCTGGTGTCTGCGACCCAGCATTAAAACAAGAATTTGACTCCGCAAAGCAACCATAATATCCCCGAAAGCGACTTAATCAGTGGGTGCATTGAAGGCAACCGGCGTATGCAGGAAGAATTGTATCGCCGCTTCTCACCAAGAATGTACGCTGTTTGCCTCCGTTATGCCGGCAATGCCGAAGAAGCTGAAGACATCTTGCAGGAAGGATTTATAAAGATTTTTAAGAAACTCGACAGTTTTCGCAGGGAAGGCTCCTTTGAAGGATGGGTAAGAAGGATCTTCGTAAATACTGCCATCGAACATTTCCGCCGTAAACGATACCTGCAGCCCGTAACCGAAAAAGAAGAGAGCACGCTGGAAGGAAACTATCTTTCCGTACTCGACAACCTTGCCGAACGTGATATCATGGAACTGGTGCAGCAACTGTCACCCGGCTACCGGACCGTTTTCAACATGTATGTTGTCGAAGGATACACACACAAAGAGATCGGAGACATTCTTGGCATCAGCGAAGGCACCAGCAAATCACAGCTTTCAAGGGCTAAAATGATCTTGCAGGACCTGGTGAAGAAATTTATTGAAAAGGACAGACAAAGCAGAATAGAATCATGAGCAACTTAAGGGATAAATTGAACAATTATGAAGTGACTCCGCCGGCAAACGCCTGGAACAGGATCGCTGATGCCCTTGATGAAGCGCACCAGGGAGATCAATTCCCTGCCCGCCTTCATGCCATGGAACTTGCGCCGCCTCCGGCTGCCTGGGATAAGATCGCCGCATCGCTTGGGCAGGATGATCAGCAAGCCGGTGAAGCCATTGTCATTAACCAGCCTTCACGCTTCAAGCAGTATATCCGCTATGCTGCCGCCGCTGTGGTGATTGGAGCGGTGGCATTTGGCATACTTCGCTGGACGGGCTCTTCCGCTGATGACCCTACAGGCCCCTCCGTTGCCGTAAAAGCAGCGGCACCTGCAACAACCTCCCCCGCACAAACGGCAGGTACATCAAATACTACCGTGTTTCCCACTAATATCGTGGACGAAGAAGCAAAAACCGTTACGGGTGAAAAGCTGATCGCCAGGCTCGACAGACCTTCTAAAAATACCAGACGCGTAAATGCAGATGTTCAGACCGCTGTTTATAATGCAGCCGCCAGCAAATCACGCAGCCTGTACACATACAGCGACCACCTGCCTTCCATGGCAGATCGCTATATTATGTTGATGACTCCCGACGGAAACTTTATCCGGATGTCAAAAAAATGGGGCAACCTGGTATGCTGTGTATCCGGCGAAGATCCTGATGCCGATTGTAAAGACCAATTGAAAAAATGGCAGGAAAAGATGGCAACATCCTCTCTTACCACTTCGGCTGGTAATTTTATCGACATCTTACAACTTGTAAATTCCCTCGACGAAGGATCAGAACTTTGATCAGTCCTTCGCATTCCATCTTATTGTTGTATCAATCGCGCATGACCAGCTTTTATCATTAAAAAAAAGCTGGTCATGTTTATTTTTGCTGTAAACTCAATACATATGGCAAGGATCAGACTGGAAATGCCTGCTGATTATTCATTCTCCACACTTATACCGGTTCGTATCACAGACATCAATTATGGCGGCCACATGGGCAATGACGCAATACTGTCACTGATCCATGAAGCACGGATGCAATTCCTGCGAAGCTTTGGTTATACTGAACTCGACTTTGAAGGCGTATCACTGATCATGGCTGATGTTGGCATCGAATTCAAAAAGGAATTGTTTTACGGAGAAACAGTCAATGCGTCCGTATGCGCCGGAGACTTTACCAAACTATCTTTCGATCTGTATTATAAATTGGAAAAAGAAGTGGAAGGCAACTGGCAGACAGTCGCGCTGGCGAAAACCGGAATGGTCTGTTACAACTATACAAATAAAAAGGTGAGTGCATTACCCCTGGAAGCGAAAGAAAAGCTGTCCTTTTAAAAATCCCCCTGCTTAAGTTGCCGCTGACCTGCGCAGCGCAAATCGCAGATACGCAGATTATCTCGATCATCAGAAAATAGAGCTGCGTATCTGCGAAAGCGAATAAATGATGATACAGGATGGACGGTATTTTCTGATTGTATAAGAATAAAGATCGGCGAAACCATCGGGACACTACGCTAACAACGTCTCAGCCTGTCCTCCCGACTGACTACGGACTTTAATAGCTACAGCCGGCTTTTAGTCCCGGGACCAGATCTTCCAGCTCTCATCTGCCTGGATCTCCAGCATATCATACCCATTTTTAACAACAGCACCTCTATCCGCACCCATTTTAAGGAAAAGGGTTTGAGTGGGGTTATATACCATGTCAAAGAGGTAATGATCCGTTGTCAATGCCTCATAAGGAATTTGAGGAGCTTCTGTGATATTAGGATAAGTTCCTAAAGGAGTTGTGTTAATAATGAGCGTGTATTGCCGCATTACATCAGCTGTAAGTTGCTCATAGGAGAAACTATGTACACCCGGCTTGCGGGACACATACCGGTAAGAAAGACCCATCTTCTGCAAAATAAACCGGACCGCCTTTGAAACGCCGCCTGTGCCCAGTATCAGTGCTTTTTTATGATGCGGTTGAAACAGTTGTTTGAGAGACTGTTCAAAGCCCAGCACATCTGTATTATAGCCTTTCAGCCGGCCATTACGCAGATCAATGCAGTTGCATGCCCTTATGGATTGAACCAGTTCATTTTCCTCCTTCAGGTAAGAGAGCACCTGCTCTTTATAAGGGATGGTCACATTCAGTCCGCACAATTCAGGATGATCACGCAGTAACTTCGGTAGTTCTTCGATGGAAGCGATCGGGAACAGTTCATACCGGCAATCCATCAAACCTTCACGTTCAAATTTTTCCGTAAAGTATTTTTTGGAAAACGAGTGTGTTAGCGGGTTACCGATCAGGCCGAACAAACGCATCAGGAGCCTTTTTTATCAAGGAATAATTCGAAGGTATCACCTCGCAGACCGATCCGCATTGCTTCCATTGCGATCACTTCGGTAGGCGCGATATTACCAAGGTTGACATTACATCCCAGCAATTCAATAAAGTATAATTGTTGCGCTTTCTGTGGCGCTTCCCAGATGATCTTCTCACCGGGGATCTGTGTGAGGATCTCCTGCACCAGGCCTTCTCTCACCTCACCGCTTCCGCGATAGATCCCAACATTACCGGCTTCTCTCGCCTCCGCAATCACATATGTTGCGCCGGCATCAAGTTCAGCGCGCATCAGTTCGATCCATTTATAGGGAGGGATGATATGAGCGGCATCTTTACTGCCTACCTCACTCAGTACAGTGCCATGCTTTGTCAGCTTTTCAATGTAGCCGCATTTTTCAGCATGCGGGATGGTAATTGAACCATCACTTACTTCCATGTAATCAATGCCAAAGTCTTTACAAACCGCGATATAATCATCAAATTGATTGCGGATCAGGAAAGCTTCGAATAAAGTTCCGCCAAAATAGATGGGGAGATCATAAGAGCGATAAAGTTCAAGCTTCTCTCTGAGGTTCGGCGTCACATAAGATGTGCCGAAGCCCAGTTTAATAACATCGATATGAGGATAGGAAACGCTTAGAAAATTCTTTGCTTCCTGCAGACTTAGGCCTTTGTCCATCACCATCGTAATACCATTAGTGCGTGGGCGCACATTACGATCGGGCATCTGAGACAGGTTAAAATTCATTGTATTCTGATTTGATTCATAGAATGCGGACTTTTGCCGCAGGGGGAAAACCGGCGCAAAAATAAGGGTATGAGTTTAAAGAGATAAAAGAGTTTGAGAACGGAAGAAGTTTCCCCCGCTAATTGTTGATTAGCCGGGGGAAACCGGTATATTATTTAGCACATTTATCCTTTCCTGGAACGGGAGCTTTTGAACCTCGCAGCCAGTGCTGCGATCTGTGGATTCTGGAGGCTGCCCGGGCTAAGTTCGAAAAACTTCTTCAACAGCTTTGGCGCCTGGTGAAGCGCTTCTTCCAGCACCACCACTGCTTCCTTCTGTCTTCCATCGGCCAACAGGATGGCTGCTTTGTAATACAGGAAGACAGGTTTTCCGGCTGTTGCCCGCAAAGCTACGTCCACCTGCTGAAGGGCTTCGTCAAAATGTGCTGTCTTGAACAAACATCTGATCAGTGCCTGCCAGCCGGCAGCTTTTTTAGGTTTGATCCGGACTGCATTGGAAAAATGCAGTATCGCATCTTTTACCTGTCCCATCTCCAGTTTGCATTCACCCATCAGCAGTGAATATTCATGCTGAAGCTTTTGCAATTTCATGGCTGTGTCCAGCTGCTTTGCACAACTTTCCCACTGTCCCTCATTATAATAAGTGCAGGCTATCTTGTAAAAGAGTTTGCTGTCTTCCTGGTTGAGGTGGGAAGCTTTACGATAATAGAACCTTGCCTGTGCATAGTTTTTCAAACGGTCATAACAATGACCGATCGCTTCATAGATCACTACTTCCGGCTTGGAAAGTTCTGTTACTTTTTCCAACGCTTCGATCGCTTCTTTGTATTTGCGTAAACGTATATAGGCATCACCCATATTCCGGTAAGCATAATCGAATTTCTCTTCGATGGTAATGGCATACTGATACGCGTCAATGGCTTTCTCATACAACTTCAATCCCTGGTAAGCCGCGGCAAGATTGAACCATGCGAGCTCATTGTACGGATGCTCGTCAATGATCCGCTGATGAAGACGGATCCCTTCTTCGTTACGGCCTGTAAAATCCGTCCAGAAGCAGATCTTATACAAAGCTTCTTCATTCGTAGGCTCTTCGTCGAGGATCACCTTCAGGCAGTCAAATACCTTGTCAAACTCTTCATAATCGTCATATACATCTGCCAGTTCGAACAGCAGTTCTATCCTTTCTTCCCCCTGAAAGGTCTGGAGTGCGTCTTCGAGCAATGCGACTGCCTTCGACTGTTCATCAAGAGCAAGATGGGCATCTGTTTTAAGAATATAAATATTGATATCGTTGCTGTCAAGCAAGCTTGCGTGATCCAGTATATCAAGGGCATCACGATACTGGCGGACAGTCAGCAGAAGATCCGCTTTACGTATAAGGAGCGTGGCAGAATACGGGTATTGTTCAATGGCCATATCTGCGGCTTCCTGTGCTTTGGGAATCTCTTCTCTTTCTTCGAAATAAGAGATCAGCTTTTCAAATGATTCCTCTTCAATAAATGAGGATGAGCGTCCATTCCGAAGGTTTTCATATCTACGGAGTAATTCTCTCATCTGCTCCCTGTCTTCCTGGTATGAATTTTCTTTCATGATCCGGTGGGTTTTGAGGTAAAAGAATTGAGGCAAACTAAGGAGAGGCTAGCCGTATGGGCGGTTAGTATCAACAAGTTATCCTAAAATAACCAAAAGAAAAGCCAAATTGTTTCCCCAACTGTGAATAAGTAACAAATATTTTTTCTCTGCGGCTGTAACAATTTCACCGTTTAGCCGTTAAATAAGTACTAAAATTGTTGATAGACGGTTTGTGTTAATTGCTTTTTTAGTGTTAAATTTGCCTCGTATTGAAAACTAACTCTTCCATATTAAAAGCTGCAAGCAGAAAATTAGGCCTGTCTTTCTTACTGGCTGTCAGTGCTGTAGTTGCTTTTGCAACACTGGGGGACGGTAAATCAAGCAAGGAAAAGCCACGTAAATTATTGTTAAACAATAAAGCTTCTTCACTGAAGCCGGGCTCCTTTTCTCTCCAAACGGGGTATACTTTCCGTGGTAGCCAGGTGATCAACGCTGAAGGCACTACGCAGTATATCAACATCAACGCGCCCGTTGTTACTTACCAGCAAGGTCAGGCTGTTTATTCGGTGCCTGCCCGTAAAAAAGTAACGCTTAACCTGAATACCCAGCGAAGCCAGGGCTCAGGAGCTACTATTAACATCAACTTCTAGTTAACACATTAATACGCGGACTACGCTGATTATCTTCCTGATGCAGGGAGATATTTTTGTTTTAAGCATACTGTGCGAGTCAGTGAACAATTGGTCAGCTTTCCGACCCGGCCGGACCCACCTCCTTAATTCTTATCGTTTTTCAGATCCGGCCCGCGATGACTGGATGCGGAACAGCATTACGCGATCGGGGACATTCAAAATTGCCTTAAAAAAAAGCACCCCACTATGTTGGAGTGCAGTGCGCAAGATCCGTATAATATTTTAGCCCATTAGTTCGCCCCTTTGCTTTCTTCGTAAGTCATTACCCGGTAACCAGATTTCGGTGCGTCAAATTTTGCTGCCGGAACCAGGTTAAAGTTGATGCTTGAGACGGTATAGGTCACTTTCTGCTTGCCGAGGTTTGCTTCGTATTGCATTGCAAGCCCGGGCAATGCTTTGTTCAGGTACTGGAAATCGCGATTCACCGGTACCAGGTCCTTGGTAAAATACACAGTAAAGCTGCTGCCATCGGCTAATTTTCCGACAGCCTTCTGACAATTATATCCGGAGATCGTCTTAAACTCGTTCTCATAAGTAAAAGTTACATCCTCGTACTTTTTATTGGACTCCTTCCAGTCATTCGCCGTCAGGTTGATCATATATTTCTGCTCACCATACTCCTTCAGGATAGTTACGTTACCCGTTTTGCCGTCAATGATCGTTGACTGCGTTCCCAGGGAACTGACCATCTCTGAACGGCTGGAATTACCTTTCAGGTAAATAATACTCACGGCTCCGTCCAGCAGATCCGCTGCTTTTGGGGTGGAATTATTGGTATTGATGACAATATCGTAAGAAATAGTGGCTTCCGTGAGTTTACGGGGCTGGGCATTCTGCGCCATCAGGGATCCCGCGGCCAGTGTAGAAACCAGTAATACAGCGATAAGGTAAATGCGTTTCATAGTTAAACGTTATTGATTGAAAGACGACGTAAAGTAGCCAATACGTTGCGACCGGTAAAAGTTAAAATTAAAAAGCCAGCAATCAAAACGCAGAGCGTGAATTGCTGGCGGAAAGTTATGTTCAAGGAATTCAGAGGTTCCATAAGTTAGAAAAGTTATCCTGGAAAACGTCTGGAACTTTTAGAACTTATGGAACCTCTTGAACCTTACTTCTTATTTTTCTTCTGCGTTTCTTTCATTTGCTTCTGCTGCTCCTGCATCTGCTCCATCCGCTCCTGCCACTTTGATTTCTGCTTGGGCTTTTTCCGGTTCTCTGCGATCTGGGCCAGGATCTTATTATGATCAATGATATAGTTCTGGATCACAAACTGCAGTATCAGGGTGATAATATTTGATACGGTATAGTACCATGTCAGTGCCGAAGGAAGTTTGTTAAAGATGAACAACAGGAATACCGGGAAGATATAAGGCATGTATTTCAATACCGGGTTGCTCTGATCGGGAGACATGCTCATGCTATACAGCGAGATGGCAAGGCTGGTCAATACCGCAGTAATGGTAAACAAACTGAGGTGCCCGCCGAGTAACGGAACATCCACACCAAACTTGATAAAATCGTCAAACGCTGAAAGATCTTTCGCCCAAAGAAAGTCTGCACCACGGAGATCAACGCTTGAGCTAAAGAAACTATAGAGCGAGAAGAATATCGGGATCTGCAGTAAAGCCGGGATACAACCGCCAAGAGGGTTTACACCTGCTTCGCGGAAAAGCTTCATCTGTTCCATGCTCATCGCCTGCTGGTCAGCACCAAACTTTTCTTTCAGGGCCGCGATTTCAGGACGGAGTGCTTTCATTTTCGCACCACTCAGGTAGCTTTTATACGAAAGCGGAGATATCAGCAAACGGATGATCAATGTCAATAGTGCAATGACCAGACCGTAGCTGCTAACAAAACTCTTGAGGAAGTCCCATACCGGCATGATCACATAGCGGTTCAACGGCCGGACGAATGCATAGGGCCCCTGACCGAGGTTAACCAGTTTTTCCAGTTTCAGGTCAGCCTGTTTCAATGTTTTGAAATCAGCAGGGCCATAGAAAATGCTGAACCCGAGTTTTGCATTATTGCCGGATGGCACAGCCACCTGCATATTGGAAACTGCTTCTACCAGCACTTTCTTATCATCAGGAGGAATATTCCAGGTCATTTTGCCGGACGTGAATTCAGACTTCGAAACCAGGAATGTATTAAAGAATCGTTGACGCACTCCCACCCATTTCACTTTCTTCTCGAAGTCAGCACTGCTTGTGCGCGCGATCGTATGATAATCGAAATCTCCGTCTTCAATGTAGCCCACCTGTGTGTTCTGCTTTTCAAAGCTGATATCTGATTCCTGCTGATCGGCAGCATACTGCCAGGTCAGGTTCAGGTTGTTTTGAGAAAGCAGTTGCGGTACGCCGTTAAGTTCTACATCAAAATCGATCATGTACTGACCAGGTTTGATCGTATAACGGTGAACGATGGATGTTGTATTGCTGCTGTCAGACGAGCCGCGGGTAAATGAATAGGTGCTGCTTCCATCTGAGTTCTTTACAGAATCGATCCTGGAGAAGTTAAGCTCAGACGTTTCGATGCTGTTGCCCGCCCCTGTATTTACACGATAGCTGATCTGGTTGAACGCGGAGTTAGACAGTTTTACGTGTCCGCTGTCCATGTTCTTGTATTTTTTCAGTTCGACAGATCGTGGCTGTCCTCCCTTTGAAGAGAAGGCTACGCGGAACAATTCATTCTCTGCATAGATCACGTGTTCATTCACATCAGAAGAATCATTCAGGAATCCTGACCGGGAAGATTTGCGCAGTGCGGCAGCTGCTGCGGAATCCAGCTTCTGAGCTGCGGTATCTGGTTTTGGCTTATTGGCATTCAGGATAGAATCCTGTGTTGCCTTTTCTTTGCGATAAGCAGCCTGCTCTTTATTGGTAAAAAAGAAATATCCAAAGAACAGAGCCGCCAACACTACAAAGCCTATGACTGTATTGCGATCAAACTTCATCAGGGGGTAAAATTTAAAGGTGGCAAAGATAGGTGTTAGGCATCGAAACTAAGGGGTTCCGGGGCGGAACTTAGGCGAGAAACGGCTTTTAACCGGTGACTGGCGCAGGAGTATCTCGCAGCATACCGGGGAAAATGCAAAGACCGCAAAGTATTTCTTTGCGGTCTTTGCGTTTCGTCTGTGCATTCAGCAATACTGTGGCCGGGCGCGCACCCGTAACTAGCTCAAATACTGAAGGCTATAAAAATCGTTGATCAATTCATTTCGCTTTGCAGTTGCGGATTCTTTACATCCGACAATTTCTCTGCATGTTCTTTCGCAGCTTTGATAAAGTTAACAAAGACTGGCTGAGGGCTTTCCACCGTGCTTTTCAGCTCCGGGTGATACTGAACGCCGAT
>JBEVKW010000484.1:0-13930 GCA_040509495.1 Chitinophagaceae bacterium
CTTCTCTCGTTTGTCCCGCCGCCTTCATAGCCAGACGAAATATGACCGCAGATTCAAGGGTAAAAAGAGATGACTGATACCAAGAAGCTGCAAGTCGCGGGAAAGGCGCAGCAGTGGGACGAAGAGCTACGACAGTGGCTCGCAAAGTTCGTCGAGTTAAACCCACATCTAAGCACGTCCATCCTCGGACGTTCCGATCACATCGGCGTCTCGCGCACCGCGCTCGACCAGTACATCGAGGGCACTTACTTCCTGCCGAAGGAGTCAGGGGGGGTTGGCACGAACCCGGAGCGCTCGAAGGTCGAGACTCTAATCCGCGCTTACCGCGAGAAGGTCGAGGGGACAGTCAGGCACGATTATTCAACCAAGTTCGTCGAGACGCGCGCTTGGTACCAGCTCCAACAGGCGTGCGCGACGGCCATTAATGAGAACGTAATCGTCGTCGCCTACGGCAAGCCCGGCGTCGGCAAGTCGCGCGGCATTACCGAGTTCGCCGTGCGGAAGATGACAACGACGCCCATTGTGATCCTCTGCTCGGCCAACGTCACTACCCGCTACTTCGTCCAGCGCCTAGCGCGCGCCCTCCAGCTCAACGAAGGCATGCCGACCGCAAGGCTTGAGGACGCCATTGCAGAGAAGTTGAAACGCAACCCTCGTCCCATATTCGTCGACCAGGCGAATTACCTGAATGAGAAGGCGCTGGGCTCCATCTGCTACATCTGGGAGATCGCCCGCATCCCCGTCGTGCTGCTCGGCACGAAAGACCTCTACGAACTCTTTACAACTTCCCGGCTGACCGAAGACGTGCGCGCGCAGCTCTCGTCCCGAGTGGCGATGCACTACCCGCTCGCGGAGCTGTCTGTCGCCGAGGTCAAAGCCATCATCCAGCGCGCGCTGGGTGCCGACGCCACTGAGGAATTGATCTCGCAAATCTACAACGTGACGGGTGGCGTCCACCGCCACGTTGACATGATCGTCCCGAGAATCAATGAGCTGAAGAAGCGCAACGAAGAGAAGCTCGCGAGCGGCACCGTCACGATGGAGGATATCGTCACGACCGCCGGCCGCCGGCTGATGGTGGGGTGAGCTATGGCAGGAATTAGAGCTGCGCTGTCCAGGGTCGAAGACGTCATCGTCTCGATCAAGTGTCCCAAGCCGAAATGCGGGGCAAAGTTTCCTTCCCCTGGGTACCCGGACTCTGCCGGGTGGGACAAGAAAGACATGAAGCTCTACGGAAAGAGTAAGCCGGTTGAGTGCCCGAAGTGCGGCGAGAAGGTCAAGCTGCCGGCCAAGCTCTTCGAGTTCGCGGGATGAGATTCGCTGAACAACCAGTTTCGAGCGCGGCCGTCCCGCGCGTCACCGGCACTCAGATCGTGTGCGGCGACTGCGCGGGTGCCGGCCTTCTACCCGTCAAGACGTTTCTGACTTCGGTTTTCACATGCTCCCGATGTGGCGGCCGCAGTTACGTCCTGGCGGCCACGCTATCCGGCGCGCTCGCGCGCCATCTACTGAAACAGAAACAGGGAGAACAAAGCAGATGAAAACGCAACGCAGTCCGAAGCAGCAGGAGATCGCGGAGCGCCTCGCGCGTGAGTTCGACATCGACGGCGAGCGCGTCCTTTTCCGTGGCACTCCGCTCAAGTAGTTGAGGGATTCTCGGTTCGCGCGGTAAAGAAATCTTTACCATCCCCGAAAGGTCTGCCCGACCTTTTATCTTTAAGGAGTAACGGTGATCCAGATTCGTTGTAAAGTTTGCAAGAGATTGGCGATGGAGGTGAGCGAAGATGCCACCGGCATCATTCGCACGCGCTGCCAACGCTCGTCCTGCAAACGTCTGTTCACGGTGACACTCCCCTCGCCTGTATGTTCAGCGCCGCGTTGTGGTCACGGTGAAGCACAAGGCCGCACGCGATGCAGCGATGTTCCCGAACCGTCAGAGACTTCCGCACGCGCTGACCACATGAACTACAGTCTTGAGATGTGAAGGCGGCAGGGACTCTCACCACACGACGGCCAGCACTTTCAGCCTTACCTTCGTGTATAGAGATAAAAGTCCCCCACGCCGCATCACTGATGCTCTTAGCCAAGTGATGATTCTTGAGCAGCCCGGCGATGTTCAAATCCTCAAACGCTACGGAGTCATATTCACGGACTAAGCGAAGTGAAAGCTTGTGGAAGAAGTCTTGCCGCTGACGCGTCACCTTCAAGTATTTCTTAGCGAGTAGCTGGACGGCCTTGCGGCGGCGGTTGCTACCTCTCTTTCGCCGCGAGACTCTGCGCTGTGCCGTCTTTAGCTCACGCTCCGCTTGGCGGAGGTATTGAGGGTTAGCGATAGCCTCGCCAGTCGAGAGCGTGGCAAAGTTCTCTATCCCGACATCAACGCCGACCGTCTCACCTGTCTTTGGGTAGTAGCGACACTGATTCTCTTCTACGGTGAAGATGACATACCAGCCATCAGCCTCTCGTTTGACGGTGCAGGTTTTAATCTTCCCCTCTATCGGGCGTGAGAGCCGCACCCGCACGCTGCCGATTTTCGATAAGTGAAGTTTGCTCCCTTCTAAGATGTAACCCTTTTGCGGGTAAGTGAATGAGTTATATCGCTTGACGCTCTTAAAGCGAGGATATCCTGCCTTCTGCCCCACCTTAACGCGGCGGAAGAACCCTTTAAAAGCCTTATCAATGCGGAGCAGCGGGTCGTACAAGACCTGTGAGAATACAGCCGCCACGTCACTACGCAAGGGCTTAATCTCAGGCATCTGGTTTTGCTGGTCGTAATAGCTGACGGACTTCCGCGACACACGCCAAGCATCGCGCCGCTCCTGAAGCGCCGCGTTATAGAGTTCGCAGCACACGCTTAGCGTCTGCTCGAATCTCTCTACAACGCGGCGCGACACCTTCAGCTTGTACTTGTATGCCTTCATCTATCAGCCCTACCGGCCCTCTTCCGCGAGCGCCGGGTATTCGTTCCAGTCGAGCCCCTGCGGCGCGGCCTGCCCCTGCTCAAGCTCAGCGATGTCGTCAAGCGCCATGATGAGCAGCCGCGCCACGTCCTCAAACTTCAGCAAGCCGTATGAGCCATCTTCGACGATGGCGAGCGCCGTGTGGACGCGCACCCGACAGCGCGAAAGCGGGTCTTGCCGGAAGGGTGAGACGGTACTATCACTCATCACTCGCCCCCTTCCGCTCTCGCTCTCTGCGCTCACTCTCCATCTCTTCCACCTGCGCGTAGAGCGTGTTGGTGAACAGCAGCCCGAGCGACCCGTAGACATTCAAGGCTTCGTTGAAATCCGTCTCGCTGTGATGGTCTACGCCCTCGCGCCCGGCGAGCGAGAGCACGTACCACAGCGCGTGCAGGACGAGCAGACATTGCGACGCGGTGTCGTAGTGCGTGTTACCTTCGGCGGGGCGGAGTTTGATGTTCACTGTTCGCCCCCTTCCCCGTGGCGGTGACACGGCTTCTTTTCGGGCGTGGTAGAATCTTGTCGCATCGGCTGTAGCTCCCTTCAAGCTAAGTGACTGCGGCTGGTGTGGAGGACTCGCCGGGGAAGAATCTGCCCAGATACTTGGCCCCGGCGAGTCCGCTTCTGTTTAGTGCGAGGCTTCGGCGTACCTCTTGATGAGTCTCGCCGCCGCACGATGCCAGCACGGCCGCCGCCCATTCCGATAAGCCTTGCACTGGCAAGTGCCGTTCGCGGAGTAAATCTCGTTGGAATCGGAGAGGATGAGCAGGGCGTGCCCGTCGAAGTGCATGAACGGATTGGATTCAATCTGTTGTTTGGCCTTCACGATGGCTGTCTCCCAACGGCGGTCGCCCGACACCTTGTCGAAAGCCTGTTGAATCACTTCGTTCATTCTGTCTTCATTGACGTTCAGCATCTTCTTTTCCTCTCTTGTCTATTGTCTGACTGACAAGGAAATACTATGACACATCATAGTATTTGTCAAGGTAATTCTACGACTTGTCATAGCATTTATTTCGGCCTATAATTCGCCTCCATGAATCTGCTTACCACACAGCAAGCAGCCGAACGGCTTGGTATTAGTCAACCGCGTATTTATCAGCTAATTAGTGAAGGGCGATTACCTGCCCAAAAAATTGGCAGAGATTACGTTATCAACGAAGATGATTTGAAGTTAGTTGAAGTCCGACCGAAGGTTGGCAGACCCCCGAAGGCTAAAACCGAGACATCTTCAAAGGTGAGTAAGAAGAGAGGGAAAGGCTGATGCCTATCTTCGACCTATATTCAAAGCGACAGAAACGCTTACGCGGCGAGACGCCGGATGTGTTCACTTACGATGCGATACCCAACGCGCTTAGAGTGCAGATAGTACATATTTGGCGGGATGCTATCGGGGAGGCTGGTGATTACTATCAACTCGCCAGTGATTTGTATGAGCAGATACACAACACGTTGTGTAGAGAGTACGGAGTATTCAGACTCAATAAAGGATCCAGCCGTACATGGTCAGGGGAAGTTTCCAATTATTTCTTGACATGCGGAGATACTGAAAAAGCTCTCGACGTGATAGAGCTAGTATTTCACGGCATAGAAGTTGTGACCGGAGATGGTGACTACCGCGCGCAGACAGAGCCGACGCTGACTCCTGACGAGGCGGTAGCGGAGCTTAACACCAGATTCTTAGAGCACGGAGTTGGCTACCACTTTGAGGCGGGACAACTCATCCGCAAAGATTCCGAGTTGATTCACACGGAAACAGTTATACCCGCGCTTCACTTCCTGAGCGAGCCTGAATACAACGGGGCTAATGAAGAGTTCCTGAAGGCGCACGAGCATTACAGACACGGAAGACATAAAGAGAGCTTGAACGAATGCCTGAAGGCTTATGAAAGCACCATGAAGGCCATTTGCCATAAGCGCAGGTGGGCTTATGGCCAGAACGATACGGCCAAGAAGCTGATAGACATCTGCTTCGTAAACGGCTTGGTGCCGAGTTTCCTTCAAACACAGATTACGGCGCTCAAATCCGTGCTTGAGAGCGGGATACCGACCGTCAGGAATAAGTTAGGCGGTCATGGTCAAGGCGCGCAGCAAACTATAGTACCTCCTCATCTTGTGAGTTACGCGCTACATTTAACTGCGACCACGATTGTCTTTTTAGTCGAGTCGGAAAAGCAGTTGCCATAACACCTGCAAAAAAAACGCGCGGGAGCCCCCCCCCAAGCCAGCCACCAACAGTGCCAAGAGACGCCCCACACAGAATCGCCTCACACGCCCCGACCGGCGCGAACCTTCACCAACCCACTCCCCTCCCCCAATCCTCTAAATTAACGAATATTTGCACCATTGAAAGCCTATTGATTAACCGTCGGTAAGGTCTATAATCCCTCTGACAACAGAACCCCGCCAGAGGGTCTAATACTTTAGAGGCTCGTTATAGAAGCCCGCTTACTCCGTTGTGGAGTCGGCGGGCTTTTGCCATTCATCCCGCCACTTCTCAAGGAGCAACCGAGCATACGGATTCGGTGTTCTGGTGTTCGTGTTTCACTTACTTCAACAAGGAGAACTCAGTACATGAAACAGCAACCGCGCAGCCAACAGCAGCAAAGCCTCGCTCAAGAACTCGCATCAAGGTTCGACATAGACCCTGACAGAATCCTTTTCCTCAACCCTGACAAGCCCGAAGAGCCGTGGTTGTCGGCCGAGGCGCTCGTGACCATCGCGCGTCGCTCAGGAGAATTCCAGGCCATCGACGAGGGCTTCGACCAGTACATCAGTCAGCTCAACCAGCTCGTCCACCGCGCGAGCGTGACCGACAAGGAGGGGCGCGTCTACACCCGCTCCGGCGTCTCCACCATCGGCGAACGTCAGGACATCGACGCGCACGCCCTCGCCGCCGGCCGCGCGGTCGGCGCCGCCCTGACGGCCGCCGGGTTCAACCCGCTCCGTCCCGGTGCGGTCGTGTCCATCAGCGCACACCAGCAGCAGTCGGGCGCGGCCACGTCCGACGAGGCCAATTCGCGGAACATCGACCTGAAGCGCATCCACGCCCTTGCGGAGGAGAAGGGACTCCTCCGCAGAGGCCCCGGCAACACCATTGAGCGCTCAGGCTACCGCACGTTCCTGTTGACGCACTTCAACACGACCACGGCCGTGTCGCTCGACCAGACACAGCGGGCGTCACTCATCAACCTGATTGAGCAGCTCCCCGCCGATGGGGAGGAAGAGTTCGCCGAAGTCGCGTAACGGCAACCGGAGGGGAAGGCGTGAGCCAGGCGGAGTTGAAATTCGAGACGTTCGAGGACGAGCTGCTGCAACCGCTGCGCGGCCACGAACTGACTGACGTGGAGACGTTCGTCGCCGGCCTACTGCTGGAGGCCAGCCGGGAATTCCCGGTGGGCATCAAGGCGATCATCGAACACGTCAGTCGCCTCAAGGGTTTCGACCTCAGCGAGCGCAAGGTGAAAGAGATCATCCGCTCGCTCCGCAAGGAACAAGCCTTCCCCATTCTCGCCAGCCGCCGCCCGCCAACCGGCTAGGGGTGGGGTGCGTCGGCCGACGAATTGCCGGTTTTCATCGAGAGCTTCAAACCTCAGGCTCTCGATGAACTCCACGCCCTTTCAAAAATCGTCAAGCACAACTACCCGGCGCTGCTGGGTCAATTGAGTTTAGAAGACGCTTAATTGTGAGATGAGGAGTAAACGGCATGCCGGCAGCAGCTACCGCTTCGCCTAACCAGTGGAATTCGCGCAGGAAGATGATGGCCGCGATCAACATCCAGTGGAAGGAACTTCGCCCCGATCTCCATCACAGTCCCGACGAGCTGCGTGAAGAACGCCTCGCTTACATCACCGACATTCTCAAATTGAAAGAGCCGCTAGGGTCGCTTAAAGATCTAACGAACTACCAGATGTCTCGAGTGCTCGCACACTTCGACGGCCTGAGAGCGCAGCCTGCGCTGCCCAGCACGCGGATCGTGGCGAGGCCGGCTGTTGCGGAGATCGTCCACCTCGCGACCGCACAGCAGGTCTACACCATCAACAAGCTGCTTGACTTTCTCGGTTGGCATCCCGATTCGCGGAAGAAGTTTCTGACCGCACGTTACCAGCGGGAGAACCCTGTTCACCTACGTCCCCGTCAGGCAAATGCGCTCATCCGCATCCTCTTCAACATCGCTTGCTCGCAGGAACTGAAGAAAGCAGGCTTCAAGAAAGTCTCGCGCGCGATGATCGGCATGCACATCCCCGTCCTCAAAAAGAAGCTCGGCATCGACCGCAAGGAGTCTCACACGACGGAGGACGCTGCAACGTGTCAAGAAACCCTGATCTCGTTGGCAGATTGTTCGGCCGGCTGACCGTCCGTGCCTACGCGGGCTCGTGGAAGGACGCTCCGGACGGCGAGTCGAGGCGCCATTGGGAGACCGATTGCTCCTGCGGTGGCAGCCTCGTCGCTTCGACCTCCGACCTCACCTCCGGGAACCGCTGGCACTGTGAAGGCTGTCAGCCCGAGGCAAAGGGTGTCGATTATCGTCCGACCTACAAAGAACATCTAGCTACGTTTTCCGACGATGAACTGCGACGCCTAGTTGCCTTCCTGCGTGGGAGGAAGAGCGAGCGCGATCTCGCCGAAGCCGTCGATTTGATTATGCGACAGAGGAGGACAGCCGCTTGAGCAGAAAGAGTCAACCTCAGCGCTTAACCCACCTACAGGAGTAATCACACGAGAGCCCAACCGACGATTCGCATCGAGTTGGACATAAGCGACGACAGTAAGACCGTGCACCTTGTTAACAGCCCGTACGAGTTGCACAGGTAAAATCAACGCTCCGCGCTGTAGCGCAACATCTTCCTCATCGACTTCGCCGTGACATTCGCTGCGTCCGCCTGCGTGCTTTGCATAAGCGAGTGGAGTTCCGTTAAGTGGTTAGCATCAATTCTCAAAAGCGTTTAGGCTTTCTTCACAGCAGGAATGCAGTTTTTCTCCCGACCCGCACGGGCATCGGTCATATCTTTTAATGCCGTGCTTCTGACAATACTGCCTTAAGATTGTTGCGCTATTTTCTTTCCAGAGGGAAAGAGCTTTCATTGAGTAATCAAGATTATTCCAAACGGCAGGCATTACAGATGAGAATTCACCTTCTGCCATGAGCAACCCTGAAAGTCGAGTGCGCGCAGGTTGAAGGATTCCAGTAGGGAGCAGCGAGTGTAACCCCGCATTAATTGAAGCGATTATATCTCCGCCAAGTCTGATGGAAAGTTGCTGGAGAATTTCTTTCCTGAAGTTAATTCCTTCTTGGGTGTCCCTAAACTTTAAGATTGCAGCGATGATTCTTGGATTATGCATAACATACGCGCCTAGATTTGCGTCCAAGCTTCCTGTTAGAACATAACTAGCCATGCTATCAGCCCATTCTTTTCCAGTAGATGCGGCAAACGCTGGCGCGGAAAGTCTGTCAAAGCCGTAATTCAATTTGGCTACAGCAATGCCTAGCAGTTGGCATGTCGTTCCCACTTTTACAACATGTGAAAGTCTAAGTACGGGATAGACCATCCAAGCTGGCAAGGCAGTTGCGGAAGTCCCTCCGCTCATTCCGATAAGTTTCCGCACCGAAGGCCGAAAAAGTAAACCTCCGACTAGATAAGGATTATGAGGCTCTACTTCGCGTTCAATGGTTTCTGTACTACTTTTAAGTAATTCAATAAACTGCTCTGCTTCCCTCTCTTTCCCTCTTACCGGCTTTATTGTTTGCCTAATTTGCCGGTCTAGCTGATCACCAGCAGTTTCATTAGTGATACCGAACGACCATAGGGAACCCAATTCCTCATCTTCGCTCTTATATAAAATTCCCTCTTGCGTAGGCCAATCAATAAATCTGAGAGCCCTAGTCGCTACTAATTCGCGCAGGAATTCCTCTCCTATGAGTTGAAATACTTTACCTACGGACGTGATATGAACATAGACCTTATCGAAGCAGACCAATCCAACTATGAAATCATGCATTGCTGCTGTAGCGTTAGATGTTAATTCACGCTCAGTAAGCCCGGCACCAACGATCATCCTTCTGCCATCGTTCAGCTTCACATCTTGGGAAGAGACGTAGGTTCCGGGCGGAAATAAATCGGAGATGAAAGCGGCGCTTTTAATAGCGCTTGATTTTTGGGAGTAGAACTGTTGCGGGAAGGTTTCCCCCTTTCCTGAATTAGTAACCACTGATATTTCGTCGAGTACTTGTATCGCTGAACGATGATCTTTATGTGGTGTTGGTATATACCTTATTGGCTTAACCGTCTCAGGTACAGCAACACTTGAAGGGACAACTGCGAAGTGAGAACCGCCACCGAAAATACTCCGTAATTCTGCGCTGCTTAAAAGCAGATCTAGTACATACTTATCAGCTAAGCCGTAACCAATGAATACTATGGTTGCTTCGATGAATATATGCTTCATCAATTCAAGATACTTGCTATCCTTAACTAAGGCGGCATATTCATCAGAGGTAAATACAGTGGATTTGGCTAGGCTTGCAGACCCATGGAGTTTACAGACGAACGATTGCTTATCTTGAAGTAAATCTATACATCGCTCCAGGTCTTGCTTTTGAACTATTGTGATAGCTCTAATATTGTTTTCGAGTAATTCATCTACGTTAGTAGTAAGAATGTGTAAAGGAGTAATTAGACTTAGAGTTTCTATAAAACGCTCATACACAGGGAGAATTCGCTTAGGCTTCAGTGACTCAACCAAAAGCCTATAAAAAAGCTGCTCATTTAAGTCTTTGCATAACTTGAAGAATTCTGGATAAGACTTTGACTCAATCAATTTTATGGCGGTTGATTTGTTATAACAGCGCTCAACTTTTAAAAATCGGGAGTGAAAAGCTTCGGCCAGCTCGCCCCACAATGGATAATTACACCAAGCACTTGCCCCCGCTCCGATCCAGAATACTAACGGTTTCGTCTTATGCACTAATGCATCCGTTAGCTCTCGCAGGGAATAGAAGGTTTGAATATCGTTGGCGTCAAGCACTTATAACCGCTCCCTCCTTACGTCTTTCTCGTCAAGCCACAAATGCAAGACAAAGCGTAAAGAGATTCTTGGCGGAGGTGTGGGAGTCAATATCCCATCCTCACTTTACGACCATAACTCAGGGTTGCTTGCAATGCGGTCTCTTATCCGTCCTGTCTCCTCGGTTATTTGATTTATTCGGTCTTGAGGGAAGGTGAATTTAAGGTTAATCTCGTACTCCCCCGCAGGATTCGGCTGCTCAAAAGGCTTGCTAAGTTCATTTGCGAAATGCTCCATCTCACTCAGCATTTGAGCCGTAAGACCGCGCATGAGTGTGGCAACGCCATCGAATATCTCCGGTGGGCGGACTGAGACTAAATCGCCCTCCCATTCAACCAATTCGTTGCAAGCCGCCATTAACCTATCAACTGCCCGTTTGATCTCTAAGACATCACCAGTCTCACCAGGCGCTCCCCAAGATGCGGGTATTTCTTCCTCCACCGCGACAGTAAAAGCAGGAACTAATAATTCGATGTCGCTCATCTTCGCCAACACGAAATTGCTAAACTCCGGCGCAGACATAATTCTCGATTTTCTGAACGCTAATCCTCTTTCCACGTCATTATAATTACGTCGGACGCGCACGAGCTTTGATTTGAGTAGTTCGATGGTAAGCAGATATTCCCAGAAGCGCGGCTTTTCTAGTGCCAAAAATTGAGCACGCGGAGTTTCTTCGGCCAAATCTTTTATTGGTACGAGCTGCCCTCTCGTTTGGAGTAGAGAGAAGATTTTGAGCAATTCAGAGCGCGTCGCTGAACGGGTGCGTGTACCCTCTCGCCAAGGGATTTCCAGCCGGTCTGTATTCGGGACTTTTACCATGTAGGGGGCGTCGCCAGTACCAAATAGAAGGGCGACTACAGACACACCGCCGATGAAGATATTCACATTGGCTAATAGACCCGGCGCGAAACCGCCGTCGAACTCCTTTTTTAACTGAGGATACCAATTTGCCAACTCGTTACTTTCGGCGCCGCGTACTGCTCCGGCCTTCTCGTCAACTCCGATGAGCCACAATATGTCTTGGCCGTGGGCCGCGTTCGCATGCCCCGCGATTTGGCGTGCTATCTGTTTAGCGTCCAACCACGACGACTTGCATTCAACCCTATTGTCTTCAGCCGGGTTACCAGCTAGAGCGCTTGAGACGACTCCCAAAGCCCAATTTTTGATTTCTTGCTCTTTCATACTGTCGTTATTTCTCCGCGCCTTTTTTCTTACCTGCCTTTGGAGCCGTCTCAATCTTATTTTTTGGCGATCTGCTTGATTTGCGATCTTCCACTAGCTTCAAATCACTTTCCTTTATTAAATGGTCCCGACCGTATTAAATAGAAGGTAATCGCCCTTCTTCAATCAATTGACAGAGTTCACCAGCCGCGTCGTCGCCGTGCAGCGCCGGATACCTCTTTAAGAAAGGGGGGTTAAGTGATGGCAGACGCATCAATCTCCCCCTTCGGAAAGACCATTACATCTTTGAAAAGACGTACAGAAAGTTACTGAATGACTTAAAGATTGAAACAGCCAACTTATGATAATGAGCAGAATTCTATATCGACACAGTCAAACCTCCTTTCCCATATTGTACCTCCCGCGTACTAAAATTCCTCACGTTATCGTGAAATAAAGACTTTCTTTATCGTATCTCCCCTCACGTCATCGACTGTTGTCAGCACGTCTTGAACGCCGCGCCGGCCGGCGCACAACGGTTCGAGGTCATGGGAGAAGTGTAGAATCCGCGCAATAAAAAATCATTTGTTTAGTCCCGCCCCCTCTGCTTATCCTCACGCTCGCGTAATCCCCCGTGACACTGACAACAATTCAACTTTGGAGGTAACTATCTTGAGCGAGGACAAAGATTTGAAAGACGAGGGCCGGCACGACACGTCGGTCGGCAAGCTCGAAGAGACCATCGGCCGCGAAGCCGGGCTCGACGAGTTGGAGACTGCGGGTCGCGTCCGCCAGGCCGAGGGCGAGATCAAGGAAGGCATCGGCAAGGCGACCGACGCGGTCGATGGCGCCGCGGACGACGCGGTCGAGAAGCTCCGCCACTGAGGGGCGCGCGCATTAAAGTGGGCGAGGCGGCGGGGGTTCTTCCCCGCCGTTTCATTTGGAGCTGTCGAGAAAGGTTTTGTTTAGAGCCTGACCTTTGTTGTAGTCTGCGGGCTCACAGCGAACCCCGCCAGAGGGTCTTAACTTTTCGTTTAGAGGTTCATCAGCAGCCCGCCGCTCCGTATAGGGGTCGGCGGGCTGTTCCCCTTTGAAGCGCCAGCGGGGTCAATTTCAGCCCACAAGCCGAATCGTGAAAAGGAGGCATTGAATGAAAGTTTTCAGCAAATTCGACGTCGACATCGCGCGGCTGTCCGAGCAGCGTGAGTGACGTAGGGGTGGCACACTCCACCCCGCCCCTGCCCTCTCTTGCGAACTCATTTACCTGACCAATGAACTTTCTGAACCGGTGCATCCTTATCGTTGAGGACGACGACGACACCGCGCAGTTGTACGCCGTGCTACTCGGGCGCGCCGGCTACGACACGACGATTACACACTCAGGACATGAAGCGCTCCGCAAGGCAGAGGCGCAGCAGTTTGACTTGATTCTGTCGGACATCGGCATGCCGCACATGAACGGCTACGAGTTGGCCGCGTGTCTCCGGGCTACTACCGGCTACGCCGAGGTCCCGCTAGTTTCAGTGACCGGCTTCGGGCTCCAGGACGACGCCGACCGCTCTCGCCGGGCAGGTTTCAACAAGCATTTGGTGAAGCCGGTCAACCCGGTGACGCTTTTACACACCATTTCGCTGCTGATTAACAAAGATGGATAAAGGTGTTCGTGTCATCGGCTGGAAGAGTTACGCCGTCGCCGCTCTGTCGATCATCGCCGGGGCCGTCGCCATCTCGCTCGGGCTCTGGGTTGACGGGGTGAAGGCCATCATCTTCGGCCTGGCGCTCATCTCTTTACGCGACGCGCTCGCGAAGCATATGCGGCTGACAGATGAAAATCGTAGAGCCCTCGACAACCTGCGTGGTGCCGTCGACGGTCTATACGGTGCCCGGAAGCCGCCGAGGGTTTAACGGAGGAATAGCTGTGTCTCAACTTTTTTTAATTCTCATATTCCAACCTGCCGGCGGCGAGGCGGGCTGGGCACAGGCAATACAGTACGGTCCTACGGTCGTTTTACTCTTAATAATTCTGGGCTTCCTCGTCCGCATCGCGCCGATGTGGAAGGAGATTCGCCTGAAAGAGATAGACATGCGGGGCGAAGAGAATGTGGTGAAGCGGGAGATGGCCGGTGCCCTCACGCAGCTCGCTACTGCGCTCAAGGACATCGCCGTCGAGCAGCGGCGCGCCACAGAAGAGGTCAGTATCACACAGCGCGTGAACAGCGACATGAACGAGCGGCTCGCCCAGAACGTGCAGAGCCTGAACGAACGGCTCGACCGGGTCGAAAACTTATACACGGACGAAGGGCGGCAGATCACCAAACAGCTTCTCACCAGAATGGACGACTTGGAAAAGCATGTTCAGCCACAAAGCACAACAGCGTGAACGCACGGAGAGCCTGCGCGGGTGGATTGTCTATTTCCTCTATAAGGCCCGCCCGAAGCCTCTCGAACTCCCGTCCCTGATGCGCCTCCTGGACAGGCGCAATTACCCCGTATCCCGCCGCCGCCTGGCCGAGGAGATTGACTATCTCCGGTCGCTCAAGCTGCTGAGAGTCTTTCCTTCAACTGCCACCAGTGAACTCGACGAAATACAGCAGGCGAAGTGGATACAGAAATACGCCGACTCGGACTCGGACGAGGAGATCGGCGACGTCCTCTGCGTGCGCATCACGACAGCGGGTATCAACTTTCAAGACGGGCTGAGCGAATACCAGGGCATCGCGCGAGTCGACTAATGGGACGACGCC
>JBEVKW010000485.1:0-3965 GCA_040509495.1 Chitinophagaceae bacterium
CCCAACGGCAAACGGGTTCGGTACTCACGTGCCAGTAATGCGGGAAAGATTCTGGACGATGAATCCAACCTGACTGACTGGAAGATTCGGACGGTTGTAGCGGGGGCGGCACAACGTCCCGAATTGATGGCGGCTGCATCGGTCCTAGATATCGACCAGGACAAAAAGCGATTGCGGGATATCGGGGAAGATTGCCTAGTTGCGGGGAAGGGTCAACGTAGGGCAATCATCGGTACCGCTGTTCACGCCATGTTCGATCGGGTGGACAAAAAGGATGACTGGGACCCCCCGCCCCAGTTCAGGGATTTGGTTGATGCGTATGTCGCAACGTTGGAAGTGTGGGGGTTGGTGCCTGTTGCCATAGAGGTTCAGGTGATCAACGATGAATACCGTTTGGCTGGCACGTTGGATCGGTTGTACCGAACGACGAAAGTTCTAGTTGCCCCTGATGGTCAAGTCATTCCCATTGGTTCGATCATCGTTGCCGATACCAAAACGGGAAAGGAACTGGAATACGCATCGGGAAGCTATGCAACCCAACTAGCTGCATACGTTGATTCGGTGCCCTATGACGTAACAACGGACGAACGGGGAACGTGGGATGACATCACCGAATCCTGATTGGGCACTGATCATTCATGCCGATTCAGGGGACACACGTGTTGATGTGTATTGGGTTGACATTCGGGCGGGACGGTTGGGGTTGGCACTTGCTAAGGAAGTGAAGGCATGGCGTAAGCGGGATGACTTACTGACACTGGGGCAACGGTTCAGGGTGGTTGATCCACCAACCCAAACGGCGGACGATCCCGAAACGACATACGGGGATGGTCCCGATGATGACGACGGGGGTTCGCACGTGAATGTTGGTGCCCCATCCCTGCAACCCCCGCCGTCCCCGCCGACCGTAGACCAGGAACCCCCGCCATTGGCACCCACAGTGCCCCAGGACGGCACTAGGGCGGATTCCCGCCGTGAGTACCTACGGGGGCGGGTGCAACACGTCCTAGCGCATTCAGCGGTTGCGGGGAAGGCATTACAACGGGGTTGGCCTACGGGGGTCCCAGGACTAAAGGTCCCAGGTCATTCGATGGATCAACTAGACGACATACAAGCGGCAATCGAAAAGGTCGAAACCGACCATTCGGTTCCGTTCTATGCCAACTGGGACGATCCCGAAATCGCTAGGTCAATCGCTGAACACCCGTCAAACAGGTACATCGATCGGTGGGCAAATCCTGGTCGGGTGAAGGATGAACCTTCATCGGCTGAATCGGTAGAGGCAAGACTCACAATTCAACAGGCAATCATGAATCACCCACGTAGGGCACTACTCACCCAATGGGTATCGCAAGCGATATCGGGCGGGATCAACAGTCAGGTTGATACAACGGCACTTGCACATGCCTTGTATGAATTCGCATCGGTCCCCGAATCTGATTGGCCTAATGAAGATTTGACCCTGATGTTGGATGGTTGCCTACGCACGTTGGGGTATCCCAATGGCATCAGTGATTTGGGGAACTTTGATCCTCTACAGGCACCAGTCCTGATGTCCTGTGCGTTCGCTGTTGCAGCGGGGACGGCAACCCTGGCATTCGGGGAAGATGGTTCACCAGCGGTGATCATCGATGTGATTGGCAAACACTTGTGACCAATTGGCAACGGTTCATCGTTGCGTTCATCGCTGCATTCGTATTCGGGATTCTCATAATGGCTACACAACGGTAAGGAATGAAACATGGCTGATCGGGACGAAATCAACGAATTCCTGAACGGGTCAACGGGGAAGGCATTTCCCTTTGACGAAATCGGGGACACTGTTACGGGTGTCATCGCTGATATGAAAAAGACTCAGCAAACGGATATGGACTCAGGTAAGCCGCTGTTTTGGGACAACGGTGATCCAAAGATGATGTTGCGTATCGTGCTGGAAACGGATTTGCGGGACGATGATGACGATGAAGGTATGCGTTCGGTGTACTTGCGGGGAGGCAATTTCACCGCTGCAAAGGGGAAGGGTACATCTTCCCTGGTTGCCGTAAAGGATGCAGTGCGTCGTTCGGGATCGGAAAAGGGAATCGAAATCGGCGGGAAACTGACGATGCAATATTCGGGTGAAGGTACGAAATCCAACCGTGGGTTCAGTGCACCGAAACTGTATACCGCTGCATATGAATCCCCGTCGTATGGGGTTGACCTGGACGAAATGGCATAGCGGTGGTTTCCATCCCCTGTCCACATCGGTGGTTCGATACCACATATCACGTATGCAAGTACACAACGGTTGATCACAAAGGTGATCATGTGTGTCCCTGTGGTGCACGGGTGCCACGGGTGAACCGTCCCATTGCCCATCAGGCACGTCCCTAGTGCCCCAGGTGGTCCCGTTTGGATCAGTTGCGGTGAATGTGCCGCAACGTGGCTAGGGCAACCCTGGGACCCTTGTGACTGGTGCCTAGGTAATGAAGCGGACGCACTGAGTAGCCAACGGCAATCGGTCCTGTTCCCTGACTTCATCCATTGGGATGATCGGTACACCCGATTGACCCCCATTGATCGGGAAGTGTGGGAAACGACCAGGGGTTACGGTCGTGGATTCGAACAGTCATGGCAACGTCACTTGTTTCATGCCGTTACGGCAAACCTGATAACAGGTCATGAAGCGAAACTAGCACTGGAACGATATTCGAAATGGAAAGCGACCCATTCGCTGAAATCAGGGGATTAATCGCTGAATGGGACCTGAAACACATCAACGGTACGAACGGGGATGAACCATCACCGTATATCGATTGGGCAACCCTTGCTGATGAAGATGATGAAGTGTTGTGGCTGGTCGAAAATATGTGGCCTAGGGGTAGGACACTGGTCCTGTACGCCATGCAGAAAACGGGAAAGTCACTGGTGTCCCTTCACATAGCTACGTCATTGGCACTAGGGGTTGATCCATTCACGGGTGCCGAACGGGAACCGCTGATCGTCATATACCTAGATTACGAAATGACAAGGATGGACGTTCACGAACGGTTGCTAGATATGGGGCACTATGAACACATGCGTACGGGTGCCCTAGATGGACTCAGATACGCACTACACCCACCAACCGCACCAATGGATACGGCGGAAGGGGGTAGGCAAGTTCTAGCCATGGCACTGGACGAAAAAGCCGATGTTGTGATCATCGATACCGTTTCACGTGTCATCAAAGGGGATGAAAATTCGGCGGACACGTTTAGGGCATTCGCATTGCATACAGGGACCCCACTAAAGGCAAACGGCATTTCAGTAATGCGGTTGGATCATGAAGGGAAGTCAAAGGATCAGGGTATGCGGGGGTCAAGTGCGAAAGGGGACGATCCCGATATCACGTACCGACTCAGTGAAGTGGATGGGGGGTACAAACTGATTCGGGGGGTTTCACGGGTTGGTTACGTACAAGCGGAAATCAACCTGACCCAAATGGACGATCCACTAGCGTTCAAAACCAGTCAAGCCAAATGGTCGTTCCTGGTGACATCACCCAAACGTGCCGCCGAACTGACTGAATTGGGGGTGCCATTCGGCATGTCTGTTCGTGCCACGGCAAAATGGTTGCGGGACCATGGGCACCCAGTAGGGAAAACAACGGTCCTATCCGATGCAGTGAAGTACCGAAATGAACGGGGGGCAATCGATGAATTCCTACCAATCGTGGGAAACACCCAGGGAAACGCTAGGGAGCTCGAATGACAAAACCCCTGGTAGATGCCACTTTCGGGGTCGGGAAACACCCCAACGGGGAAACACCCAGGGAAACACCCCCCATCCATATGGGCAAAAAGTGCCATCTACCAGCGGGAAACACCCCAGGGAAACGGCGGGAAACACCCCTGATTCCCCACTGGGAAACACCACAGGGGACGTTAGTCCCCGTGGGGACCAGGGTCCCAGGGGCGGGGACATGACTGGTGGACAGGGATTGG
>JBEVKW010000486.1:0-28695 GCA_040509495.1 Chitinophagaceae bacterium
GCCGCGTCCGTTGCGTTTCTCCGCCGCGTTCCTACTACGCAAACCAGGCAGCGATCGGGCATAGAACTTCTAACATAATTTTCAAAACGAATCGCCATATTTTCCGTAAATTGCCAGTATGCCAGGCAAAATCCATCATATGCTCGCCATCTCCGTCACCGCGAATCCCGTGCGTGACATGAGCGATGTATACACCTGGTCATTCCCCGAATTCCTGCCCTTCTGCAGGCATCTCTATGACTTTTCCAGTTTCAAAGCCTTTACCACTCAGGGCCCGGGCTTCATGCACCTGGCATAACTGCCTGGGTAATTATCCGGCATTGCATCCATTTATTTATTGACTTAATGTATTGTCATGCATAAAAATGACGGGCAGATCGCTATCAGCGAACGGTTCGTTCTTTTACTTGTGTTGGTGAATGCAGTCGCGATCAGAAGTGGTTTCACTACAAACCCGAAATGGTATAAAGTGAGTTTCGTTTGCATTCCGCTTCTGATCCTCACGATCGTAGCAGCCCGCAGGAAAAGAGCACCCGGCCTTAAATAACTATTTCCAAACAGGAACGTGAATGAACAAAGCCGATGTTTTGTTCATTCACTTCTTTTCTTATTAAAAAGATGATCATGCAAAAAACAAAAAAAAGCCTGCTGCTGACTGCTGCAGACTATGAAATGATACATGCGCTGCTGAAAGACAATTCCAGTAAACGCTGGTTCAACCGGGCAGAAGCGGAAGACCTGCAGGAAGAACTCAAAAAAGCCACGGTCGTCTCCAGGGAAACCATTCCGATGGATGTGGTGATGCTGTATTCAGTTGTAACGATCCGCGAAGAGGGCAGCAAACAATTGCGCAGTTTCACCATTGTGCCTCCCGGTAAAGCAGATATCACCCAAATGAAGATCTCTGTATTTTCTCCGATGGGCACCGCACTGATCGGTTATGCCAAAGGCGAAAAAGTTCAGTGGCGCTTGCCGGCAGGTTTAAAAACCTTCCGGATCGTTGATGTACAGCATCCACATAATTAATTCATCCTACATGAATATATTTTTAGTATTGCTTCTTCCAGTTGGCTACTTTGTTTTCCTGCTCGTACAACTCTTCCTGCAAAGGCGACGCATGAGGGAACGTAAACAGGAGCTTGCCCGTTCTTATAACAGCTTTGTGATCCGGGAGCGGATGATCATTGACCATTCTGAAGTGATCGGCGATATGGTGATCGCATTGAACCGGAGCTGGAAGGAATTGATCGTGATAGATCATCACGGGAAACAAAAAAAGATGTACAGGATCAGGCTTACAACCGTCACAGACTGCACTATAAAAGAAAACAGAAGAGCAAAGGGCGGACTGGAAAATATCGTGTTGCTGTTATTCTCCACAACAGATAAGCCTCCGTTGGAGATCTTCTTCCGCCCTGCCGATAATTCACTCATTGGGGAGCAGGCTGTATTAAAGATTGCAAGATGATGGAAAAACCTGGTGGATGTTCACAAGTATGTGATGAGGAGTGTGTGAATGTCCAACCAATATTGTTTAGTTAAAGCAAATGATCGTTGCCTTAACTAAACAATATTGGATTGGGTATGGACTGGCTGATCTTACTTCTCTACAGCGACTACCGTGTACTGTTTCCCCTTTTTCGCATCAAACTCTATAACAAATCCATCGTGCTCCACTTTTGCATCAATCTTCATTCCTGCAATCACAAAGCGAAAGCGTGACCGTACCACGCATTTGCCACCTGCGAGAGAAAGGATCTTTGCTCCGGTAAGTTTCCCCTCTTTCCAATCAAGATCCACCTGGAATCCACCGCGGGCTTTCAGTCCTTTGATGCTTCCCGTTTTCCACGCAGCTGGCAGTGCAGGTAGTAAATGAATAGAGGATTCATGGCTTTGCAATAGCATCTCCGCCATACCAGCCGTACCGGCAAAGTTCCCATCGATCTGGAACGGAGGATGAGCATCAAAGAAATTCGGGTACGTACCGCCGCCGCCTTTACTGTCTGACCCTGAGTAATGCAACAGGTTACGGATCAGTTTATAGGCATGATCGCCATCCTGCAGCCTTGCCCACCAGTTGATCTTCCAGCCACGGCTCCATCCGGTGCCTTCATCACCACGGATCTCCAATGACTTCTTTGCCGCCTGGAAAAGATCCGGCGTTTGGGACAAGGTGATCTGCCGGCCTGGAAACAGCCCGAACAAATGAGAAGCATGTCGATGCTGAGGATCTTCTTCTTTAAAGTCTTTATACCATTCGAGCAATTGGCCCTTGCTACCCATTCTTAATGGGTAAAGATCTTTTCTTACACTGATCAACCGATCACGAAATTCTTTATCCTCCTTCAATGCATTCGATGCATCAATTACATTTGTGAGCAGATCCCAGATTATAGACATGTCCATCGTTGTGGCAACGGAAACAGATTGGGGTTTTCCATTCTTATCAATGAAAAGGTTCTCAGGAGATGTTGACGGAGCCGTTACCCAATATCCTGATGCTTCATCTTTCACTAACCAGTCCAATGTAAACAACGCCGCCTGCTTCATTACCGGGTAGGCATTTCTCAGGTATTTGAGATCTTTGGTAAAGGCATAATGCTCCCACAAATGCTGGCAAAGCCAGTTGCCGCCCATATACCAATTGGCCCAAAGAGGATCTCCGTTCCCGATATCACCCACCGGGTTAGCCAGTCCCCATATATCGGAGTTGTGATGCGCCACCCATCCGCGTGTGCCATAGAATTCTTCCGCAACATTTTTCCCGGTGACGGAAAGATCTTTTACAAAATCCAGCAGCGGCCGATGCATTTCTGACAGGTTGGTCAGTTCCGCGGGCCAATAGTTCATCTGCGTGTTGATATTGATCGTATAGTTTGAACTCCATGGCGCTCTTAATTCTTTGTTCCAGATACCCTGCAGGTTCGCTGCCGGACCTCCGGGGCGTGAGGCGGAGATGAGCAGGTAGCGGCCGTACTGAAAGTATAAAGTCTCCAAGCCCGGATCGTAGGCGCCGTTGGAATACGCGAGTAAACGTTCGTCGGACGGTTTGCCGGCAGAAGGATTGTTGGTCAGCGTATCAACCAGGTTGAATGATACGCGGTTGAAGTATGGTTGATAGTCCTGGAGATGTTCTTTCAATAAGGCAGCATATGTTTTTTTTGATGCGGCGTTGATGAGGGCAGCAGCAATTGCTTTTTCATCTTTCCCTTCACTATCGGGGCATTTATTAAAACCATTAAAACTGGTGGCAATGGCAACGAAAAGGATGATCTCACTTGCATTACGGACATGCAAGCCACTGGTATCGGTATTGGTTTGCCCTCCTTTTGTCACAGCTTTCATCCTGTATTGAAAACGCATCCCATTACAACCGGAGGTATCCTCATAGACGATGTGCTCCCGGTCTTTCGGATTGTAATAACTGGGATCGACATGCGCAGGTGCTTTGCCGGACAATAAGATCTCGTTATTATTATTCTTCGCAACGTTGGAGCGTAACTGGCTCTGCGACAAAATATCAATATTTAATGCGTTTTGTTTGTCAGCCGTGAACCGCATGACCATAATATTGGAAGGCGCATTGCAGAAAACTTCCCGCAGATAAGTGGTGCCATTGATGGTAAACCGCGTGGTGGCGATTGCCTTCTCTATGTTGAGGTCTCGATAGTATTTTTCGGGTTTGGCATTGTGGAAATCTTGTTTGATAAGGATATCTCCCGCCGGCATGTATGACTCTGTGTAGAGGCCCTGCATCTTTCTTGTTAACTGATCTGCCTTTGCATAATCTTCCTGTTTCAGTAGTGCGTCTCTTACCTGGGTAAGATAAGATTTCGCGGAGGGATTGACGCTTCGCTTCACGGGGCCGCCGCTGTAAAGGGTACTTTCATTGAGTTGGATGAGTTCGGATTCCGGATTACCGAAGATCATGGCGCCGATACGACCGTTACCGATGGGAATTGCCTCCACCCATTGATCAGCAGGTTTGCTGTACCACAGCGTAAACTGAGATTGAGCAGAAAGCTCATTACTATCCCTGAAAAAGAAAAGAAGAACAAATAAAAACAATCGTTGTTTCATGACACCAATTAATGGAAATGAAGATAAGAATTCCTTTTGTCTCAACCCTTCTATTCAAAGAAAAACCACTGCTGTCTTCAGACACCACAGCTTTCAACAGACTCACTTAAATAGACAGCTTTCGATTCGGCAGCCATTTTCTCCGCTTCGGCCAGTCACCGATCTGTTGCAGAAACATTATCATTTACTTCGTATGGCATTCCAAAATGAACCATTAACGTCATGGAAAAAACTGCAACTGCAAAGCTTCACGTCGTTCCCTCCAACAATCCGACGTGTCAAAACATCCAACTTCACAGAGCATATTTCTTTCAGGAATACTTCGTGGAAAACAAACCCTTCAGCGTTGCCCGGTATTTTCTTGTTTTTATTGAACAGGGCACGGTAAAAATATCCATCAACGGAACGTTTTTTGAATACACGAAAGGCTGCCTTCTTCTTGTCTCCCCAAGCTATCAACTACAATTTTTAACGTCTCCCGCAGCGTGTCAAATGTTCATCCTTTCTTATGATGAAAAAAACGGAGAGAAACTCCATCTTGATTTCGGCTGCTATAAAGCTTACCACACCCTGTTTGAAAAACGGAAGGTCATCTCGTTCAGGATCGAAGATCCCCTGCATAATTATTTCACATCAATGCTGAATCAGCTGGATTATTATCAACGGATCGGGCGATGCGACAATTTTAAAAATCATATCGTAACCAATATATTCTCAGCTATTGTTTACACAATGACGGATCTGATTCATGAAAGTGCTGACATAGAAGACCATTCCTATTCCAGGAAAGAAAAGATCGTAATGAATTTCCTGGAACTCGTCGAAAAGGATTTTCGCAATACGAAAACCATCAGCCAGTACGCAGAGAAATTACACCTGTCAGTACCATATCTTTCGATCTGCGTGAGAACAGTCACTCAAAGAACGCCCTCTTTCTTTATAAATAATGCGGTGCTGGCGGAAGCAAAAGCTTTACTGCTGAACACTGACCATACGTTATCGGCGATTGCAGATGATCTTGAATTTCCTGACCCATTTACATTTGGAAAATTTTTTAAACGACTGACCGGAACAAGCCCGGGAAAGTTCAGAAGACGGGCCTGACAGATCCATTCCATGAACTGCAGAAATAGCAAGGAGATCGGGCTGAATTTTACACTTGCATCGCAGGCGAAACTGGCAACTTAAGGCAATTGGCAAGTTTAGACTTACTTTTGCAATTATGTCTACTACCAAACTCGTTTTCGATAATATATTATCCAGGTTAAAGATCAAGGCGCTTAATGAGATGCAGTTGGCATCCATCGATGCAGCCGACAAGCATGATAACCTGATCTTATTGTCAGCAACAGGATCAGGCAAAACCCTGGCCTACCTGTTGCCATTGACCAGATCAATAAATCCCGAAGGGAAAAAGACACAGGCGATCATTATCGTTCCGTCCCGTGAACTGGCCTTACAGATCGAATCCGTGTTCAAAAGCATGGGAACTGATCTCAAGGTTACCTGCTGCTATGGCGGCCACTTAAGAGAAACGGAAGAGAATAATCTGAAACAGCCTCCGGCGCTGCTGATCGGCACACCCGGGCGTCTCGCAGACCATATCAGGAGAGGAAATATCACGGTCGATTCAATCGAAACCCTGGTGCTGGATGAATTTGATAAATCCCTCGAGTTGGGCTTCGCGGATGAAATGTCATTTATTATCGGCTCACTTCCCTCACTGAAAAAGAGAATGCTCATCTCGGCAACCGAGGCCGTGGATGTGCCCGACTTTATTGGTATACAGGATCCGGTCAAACTTAATTTCCTGGATGCAACCGACAAGGACACCGGTCTTGAGATCAAAACTGTTTTAAGTCCCGAAAAAGATAAGCTTGAAACTTTATTCAGGCTGATCTGCTCGCTTGGAAACCGCTCGACGATCATCTTCTGCAATCACCGTGAATCAGTTGAGCGAACCAGCAACTGGTTAAAAGAAAAAGATATTGTGAACGTATTTTATCACGGCGCATTGGAACAACAGGAACGGGATGCAGCTTTATGTAAGTTCAGAAACGGAACAGCCAATGTACTGGTAACAACCGATCTTGCTGCCAGAGGTCTTGACATCGCCAACCTTCGCTACATCATCCATTATCACTTGCCAGCCGGCGAGGATGTTTTTACTCACCGCAATGGCAGAACAGCCCGTATGGATGCCACCGGAACCGCTATCCTGATTTTATCGCCAGAAGAAAAACTGCCGGCATATATCGATCCCGAAACCCCAAAAATAGAACTGCCGGAAACCGCCGTTCTACCAGCCAAACCACACTGGTCGACCTTGTTTATTGCTGCCGGAAAAAAGGACAAGGTCAATAAGATCGACATCGTCGGATTTCTTTCCAACAGGGGCCAACTGAAGAAAGAAGATATCGGTTTGATTGAAGTAAAAGACTTCTTTTCGTTTGTTGCAGTGAGAAAAACAAAGATCAGTGCCGCACTGCAGCTGATCAAGGACCAGAAGATCAAAAATAAGAAAGTGAAGATAGCGGTGGCGAAGTGACGAAATATCGCTAAGTGGCTCTGAGCGTTACGGGAGATTGCCTTAATGCTTTCACACTTTTTTGATCGATGAACAACATCTTCTCCAATTGGATGTTTACCCTGAAGACCCCGTCAGTATATCTGCTGACGGATATACTTATTGAAAACTTACACCCAAATGCGAATATTGGTTGAGTGTTTCAAACTCTCAATGTTTTATTGTAGCATCATTTTTCTTTACCGTTTTTACAGGGGACGTAAAGCTATCAAGAAATCGTATTGATGTTTCGATGAGCAGAGCCGTTTCATTGGGTAAATAACAAATAGCGGTGCATTCAAAAGGTGAACAGGCCGATTATTGATGAGCCTATTTACCGTTGTGAGCGATATTACAACAATGGACGATCCTGAGACGTGGCAGTACAAACGGAGAGAATGAAATTGCGTTTCGTGATGGTTTTATAAAGCGTAGGAACAATAAGGGAGGGGTTGCCCAATTCGGGGGATCGATTGAAAGGTAATTCTCTAATTACTCGGAGGAAAGTCGCAGTTAAACTGCGCACAAAAAGACTTCGGAACGTTTCTCGCAGTCGCGCGCAGCTTGCGACGCATTTTTGAAAATGCGCGATCGCAAAAAGCACTATCAGAAGCATCTATTAAAGTCGCTTCCAGTAGTGCGCACACGGGTTCTCATTCGCATCCAGTACGTTTCTTCACCCGCAAACATTTTTATGTATCATTCCTTTTTTGCTATCTCATTTCTTCATTTTTTAAACCCTCCACAAATAATAAAAAAAGTCACCGCCACTCCCATGACTGACCTCCTCCACCAGCCCTGAAAATGACGGTGAACTATAAGAATTCTCTCCCGTAAAGGTCGCCTTGAAGCGGTACTCAAACCAAGGGATAATCACAAATGCTGAAGTGAAAATCACGGCAAAAATGCGGGGAAAACATCGCTAAGATCTGTGTCGAAACTATTAGGAGATTCCTTATTGAATGCACGTTATGAGTATCCGCCGGCCCGATCTCAATCGGGTTATTGCGTTGTCGTGCAGGTGAAACTGTTGTATCAGAAAAAAGTCAAAAGCAAACTCTTTTAATGTTCACTCCTGACTTATAATATAAAAAAACCGCCGCAGCTGTTGCTACGGCGGTCAGAAGAGGTCCCGAGCGGATTCGAACCGCTGTACGAGCTTTTGCAGAGCTCTGCCTAGCCACTCGGCCACAGGACCAGCTATCTTCAAACCCGGGTAATTACCCTTGTTTTTTGGACAGGCGCAAAAATAGGATATTTTTGATTAATAAACAGAAGGTTTTCTAATTAAATAAGTTATATGAACCGAATTGCAGAGTCCGAACTGATAATCAACCCGAGGGGCGCCGTCTATCACCTTGATCTGAGGCCCGAAGAAATCGCCGGTACTGTGATCACTGTGGGAGATCCCGACCGCGTAAAAGAAGTCAGCAAATACTTTGACTCTATCGAAGTTCAACGACAACACCGGGAGTTCGTTTCTCATACAGGCTATGTCGGCAAAAAAAGACTAACGGTATTATCCTCAGGAATCGGACCAGATAACATTGATATAGTGTTGAACGAACTCGACGCACTGGTCAATATTGATTTTGAGACCCGGCTCATCAAGTCCGAACTGAAAGCCCTCAATATTATCCGGATCGGCACCTCAGGCTCCTTGCAGGCGGATATTCCCGTTGATCATTTCGTTGCCTCCACACACGGACTGGGCATCGATAACCTGCTCAATTTCTACCGGCATGAGCATAACGAAGAAGAAAACCAATTACTTCATTCTTTTGTTACACATACACAGATACATGGACAGATAGGCAACCCATATGTAAGTGGTGCGGCCCCTTCCCTGCTCAAGCATTTTGTAAAAGATTTTCACCACGGCATTACCGTGACCTGCCCGGGATTCTATGGCCCCCAGGGCAGAATTCTAAGATTGGGCGTGCGAAACCCGGCCCTCATCAATCGGCTCACCGATTTCAGATTCGGCCAGCACCGCATCACCAATTTCGAAATGGAAACCTCCGCCATCTATGGCCTCGGCAGACTACTAGGACATAATTGCCTAGCAATCAATGCCATTGTCGCCAACCGCGTTGCACAGGAATTCTCCAAAGACGGGAAAGCGGCAGTGGAAAAGCTCATACAGAAATTCATCGGCATTTTTGCAGAGGAGATGTTGTAGGCCGGTTTGTTGGCGAAGGTTTCTGTAGTTACAGAGGTTTCAGTAGTTCTATTATTTCGAGCTGCCCGGGTTCATGTTCATACCCCTGTGAATTTATGGAACCTCTGAAACTTATGGAAACTAAGTTAGCTATGAAACTTCTGGAACCTGTGAAACTTATGAAACCTCCCAAACTTATGAAACCTCCCAAACCTTTCATACTTTTGTCGACTTTATGACGCTGAAATTCTACAAATACCAGGGCACCGGCAACGACTTTATCCTGGCAGACAATCGCACCAATGAATATTCCTCGCTAACGACCGATCAGATCCGCCGGCTGTGTGATCGCAGGTTTGGCATTGGCGCTGACGGTCTTATGCTGTTGAACCAGAAAACAGGATATGATTTTGAAATGAAATATTTCAACGCAGATGGCCGCGAAGGAAGCATGTGCGGCAATGGCGGACGTTGCATTACTAAATTCGCATACCATCTCGGCATCCACCGTATCGATTACAAGTTTATGGCCGTCGACGGCGAACATGAAGCAGAGATCGACCCTGACGGGATCGTTTCCCTCAAAATGAAAGACGTCGACAAGATCCGCCGCTTTCACAGCGATTTTATCCTGAACACCGGCTCTCCGCATTATATCAAACCAGTCAATGAAGTAATGGACATCGACGTTTACAAAAAAGGACGTGATATCCGCTACAGTAAAGATTTTGAAGCAGAAGGGATCAACGTCAATTTTGTAGAACAGGTGACCGATGACAAGATCATCGTCCGCACATACGAACGCGGCGTGGAAGATGAAACTTATTCATGCGGCACCGGCGTTACAGCCGCGGCACTCGTCTACTACCACAACGAGAACGGCTTTAATGACGTGGAAGTAAAAACACTCGGCGGCACACTGACCGTTGAATTTGACAGAATGGGCGAAGAAAAATATGCCAATATCTGGCTTTGCGGACCAGCGGAAAAGGTGTTTGAAGGAGAAGTGGTAGTTAAGTAAAATTCAAAAGTAAAAAGTAAAAACAGATCCCGGAAGCCGAAACAGTCTCCGACGCCAGCGGCCCATTTTTTACTTTTGAATTTTGACTTTTTACTTTTTACTTCCCCCCTATCTTTGCTTATGATCCAGTATTTCAAAAACATCAACCACACTACGGTCGAAGTAGATAAGCCCGAAGAAGGAACCTGGGTCAATGTATTACCCCCATTGAAGCAGGAAGAGTTTACCGAACTCTCAAATAAGCTCGATATTCCGATCGATTTCCTGACGGATTCACTGGATATCGATGAAAGAAGCCGTTTCGAAAAAGATTCAACTGTAAAGCTGCTGGTGATCAAAACACCAACTGAAAACAACTCCTTCAACGAAAGCGATGCTTACTATATCACGATCCCCATCTGCGTTATTCTCACCCATACCCAGATCGTGACCGTTAATTCATTCGAAAATCCTGCGATCAAAAAATTCCTGAGCACATTTCAGAACCGTCATCCCGATAAGAAGAATATGATGGTGCTCAAGATCTTTGAGAAAGTAGTGCAGAATTTCATGGAGCACCTGAAAGAGATCAACCAACGCAGAAACGTATTTGAACAGAAATTGTATGATGCCAGCCGTAATGAACACCTGCTCGAACTCATGCGTATCCAGAAAAGCCTGGTATACTTTGTAACAGCCATCCGCTCGAACGAATTATTGTTCATCAAGCTGGAAAGGACCAACTTTCTGGGTCTGAATGAAGAAGAGAAAGAGTTCCTGAATGACCTGATCGTAGATAACTCACAGGCCCTTGAAATGGCCAATATCTACACCAATATCCTCAGCAGTACGCTTGATGCCTTTGCAAGCATCATTGCCAACAACCAGAACCAGGTATTGAAAAGACTGGCAGTGATCACCATCGTACTCACTTTTCCTGTATTGATCTCAAGTTTGTTTGGAATGAATGTACCCAGCGGATTCGAACATTCCCCTTACGCATTCTATATCGTCGTATTCCTTTCGCTAGCCATCGCACTGATCGTTGGCTGGTTATTTCTCCGTAAAAAAATCATCTGAGATAAATGCATTTCTTTAATATCCGCGTATACGGCATCCTGATAAATGATCAACAACAGGTGCTCGTTAGCGATGAATATATCCGTGGTAATTATTACACAAAATTCCCGGGCGGCGGATTAGAATTCGGGGAAGGCACGCGTGATTGCCTGAAGCGGGAGTTCAAAGAAGAAATGGACCTTGATGTTGAAGTAGGTGATCATATCTACACTACAGACTTTTTCCAGATGTCTGCTTTCAATCCGGAACATCAGATCATTTCGATCTACTATTTTGCAAAAGGGCTGGAAGAGATCAAAGCACCCCTGCGGGATAAGAAATTTGATTTTGACGAACGGGAAATGGAGATGTACCGGGCGAAGGGTGAAACGGAAACGTTCCGGTTTGTTGATTGGGAAGATTTTTCTTCGGAGGCAGTGACCTTGCCGATCGATAAAGTGGTGGCGGATCTTCTTAAAACCCGAATGGCGTAGGAGTATCGCAGAGGACGCAAAGGTGGCGCAAGGAGCGCAAAGAACTCTGCGTACTTTACGGAACCTTTGCGTACTCTGCGAAACCTTTGCGTCCTCTGCGATACGCTTACGCGGCTTCATCCCCCATAGCAGCCCTTCTCATTTGAGCGGCCGTATCATGCCCGAGGTAACGCTCTATCAGGTTATGCACGAGGTAGATCACCGGCGTTAATACAACCGCCATGAAAAATTTGTAAATATAATTGCCTACGCAGATCGTCATCACCAGTGCAAATGACCATGGCTGCCCCTGACCGGAAGATATCCGCGGCCCGATATAAAAGGCAATAAACAATACGACAAAGCTGTCAACAAATTGAGAGATCACCGTTGAACCGGTTGAACGAAGCCAGATCTTTTTTTCTCCCGTCATCTGTTTGATCTTATGAAAGATCCATACGTCCAGGATCTGCCCAATCAGAAAAGCGACCAGCGATCCTATAATGATCCATGAACTTTGTCCGAGTATTGACCGGTACGCCACATCCGCATCAGTGATCCCCTGAGCAGCATAATTACCGGTCCAGAAATCTGCAGGCGTCAGATGGATTGCCCCCTGGAACATAATGAATGTATAAGCGATCAATCCAACTGCAAGAAATGACAGGAACCGGACACCTTTCATTCCGTAATACTCATTGATCGTGTCTGTCATAATAAAAACTACGGGCCACAATAGCACTCCCGCTGTAAGGTTGAACGAAAAGGTATTCCCGAATAAGCTGATCTCAAACGGCGCAATCCCAAACGTTTTCTCCAGCGAAAAGATCTTCACCCCGATCACTTCAGCGATCAGGGCATTCGCAATAAAAAAACCGGCCAGGATCAGGAATAGTCGGGTTGGTTTGTTTTTAATTATAGCCTGGATCATTTATAACAAGTATATAAAGCACAAGAATTACAAGAAAAAACAAATTACTGACGATCAGCCAAAGTGGAACATATGGTATCAGCTTTCTTTTCACAAACAATACGATCAGATAACACAGGTTCACAACAGGCACAAGTATACCGCCCATCAAATAGCCCAGGATCACGATAAACGATGTTGTACCGTCATCATTGGTCCAATCCGTGAACCGGAGTGAGAACGCGAGAAGGAAAAAAAAGCCGCAGATAAAGGCCAATCTGGACAAAAATAATAGCCAGCGCATCAGTGATTTTCGTCTAAAATAGCATTATTTTGTCAGCCCGGGCTCCAAAGCTTTCCACCTGAAATGGACAACTGGAATAACAGCCCTTCGCTTAATAAATAAAAGACAACCGGATGAAAAACGATCTTGTAAAGAAGATACTTCCCCATATCATCGCAGTCCTGATCTTCCTAATTGTTTCCGTGATTTTCTGCAAACCCGCACTGGACGGCAATGTGCTGAACCAGCACGATATTGTAGGCTGGAAAGGGATGGCGCAGAGTGCGTTTGACTACAAGGAAAAGAACGGACATTACCCTTTGTGGAACACAAATGTATTCGCAGGTATGCCGAACTACATGATCGCCATGGAAGGAAAAACCGTTATGCCAAACATGAACAAAGTGCTGGCACTGGGCCTTCCTGAACCGATCAGTTTTTTCTTCCTTGCATGTATCTCATTTTACATTCTCTGCCTTTCATTCAGTCTCAGGCCAATTGTAGGCATATTCGGAGCGCTTGCTTTCGCATTCGCTACGTATAACCCGATCATCATCTCCGCGGGTCACGTTACCAAAATGTATGCGATCGCCTACATGCCTTTCCTGCTGGCAGGTTTGATCAACACATACGAAAAAAGATACTGGCTCGGGCTGGCATTAACAACGTTGGGGACCTACGTTCTCTTAAATGCCAACCACCCCCAGATCAGTTACTATTTCTTTATCGCCGCAGCGATCATTACGATCTCCTATCTCGTTATATGGATCCGGCAAAAAGAATGGAAACATCTCGGCATCGCCTTTGGCATTACCCTGCTGGCAGCTATTGCGGGAATGGCCACCACAGCCTTAAGCCTGATGACCTCCACCGAATATGCCAAAGCAACGATCAGAGGCGGAACAAATGTTGCCATCAAAGGAGATAGCGTAACCGTCAACAAAACAGATGGCCTCGATACAGAATATGCTTTCTCCTATAGTCTTGGACGTGGCGAAGAACTTACGCTGCTAATGCCGAATGCATATGGCGGCAGCAGAAGAGATCCTGCAAGCGACGATTCCCATGTGATCGAACGGCTTACAGCGATGGGCGTACCTGAATCCGGCGCCATGCAATTGTCGGGACAACTATCTTCTCAATTCGGAAGGTTCTGGGGTGACCCAAATTCATCGGGCGGTGGTCCGTTCTATTCCGGGGTGATCGTCTGTATCCTTGCGCTGCTCGGATTTGTATTATACAAGCATCCGCTTCGATGGGGCCTGCTGGCTATCGCAGTTCTTGGCGTAATGATGGCCTGGGGTAGATTCTTTATCGGCTTCAACATGTTCCTTTTCGAAAACCTGCCACTGTACTCAAAGTTCAGATCGCCCTCCATTGCGATGATCATCCCGCAATTCATTATCCCCATCGCGGCCGTATTTGGATTACAGCTGCTATTCTTCCGCAATAACGCACAGGAATTGTTAAAAGCTGACTTCAAAAAAATCCTGTATTCACTGGGAGGACTTGCCGGATTACTTATCATACTTTATTTAATGATGGGATACAGCGCTCCTTTTGATGCTGACATTCTTGAAGGCCTCAAACAGAACACTGGCAAAGACGAAGTAGGCCGCGCGGTTGTTGCCGGTTTAAAACAAGACCGTAAAGCGCTTTTCGGAGCGCAGGTTCTCCGGACGATCGGCTTTATTGCACTTACGCTGGGACTGATCTGGGCTTACATGAAAAATATCCTGAAGCCAGTCATCGCTGTAGCGCTCTTCACCCTGATCGCCTTTATCGACCTTTTTGTTGTCGACAAGAAATATTTGAATGATGAGAACTTCCGTTCAAAAGACGAAGAGGTTGCGCAAACCGCTACGCCAACTGCGATAGATCAGCAGATCTTCGCAGATAAAGACCCTCACTTCAGAGTGTTCAATGCCGGAAACGAGCGATTCAGCGCCAGCGATTACCACTACCCAACATTTCACCGCACATTGGGCGGTTATCACCCGGCTAAACTCCGGATCTACCAGGATGTGATCGAACGCTACCTGTATGGAGAAGACAACCGGCAGATCTTGAATATGCTCGACGCGAAATATATTGCGACAGTCAACCCGCAAACCGGCCAACCACTGCTGCTTCCAAATCCTAACGCATATGGCGCAGCCTGGCTTGTAAAAACTGTGCAAATGGTAACCGACGATGCTGCAGAATTACAGGCGATCGGCCGGACTAACCTGCGAGACACGGCAATCGTTCAGGCTTCTTTTGCCAAGAACATTGCACAACCTCAATGGGATTCTGCAGCGACCCTTACACTGTCCAAATATGATGCAGACGAGATCGAATACAATTTCAATGCTGCCACTCAACAATTCGCAGTACTCAGTGAAATTTACTACCCCCTGGGTTGGAATGCCTATATCGACGGCAATAAAGTGGAGTATGTAAAAACAGATTATGCATTACGCGGACTATCCATTCCCGCAGGCAAGCATACCATCAAATTTGTATTTGAACCTGGTTCATATAAAAAAGGATTGACCATTTCTTTCACTGCATCCATTCTCGTATTGATACTGATACTGGGAGGATTGTTTATGGCGTGGAAACAATCAAAGAAGTAAAAGTCAAAGGTAAAAAGTAAAAAACAGCGCGTGATGGCAGCAGGCCAAACGCGCTGTTTTGCTTTATTACATAGTAACTTCGCTGACACGGAAGCTACCAATTCAACGATATTTTTACTTCCGACTTTTTACTTTAACGCCTGTCATGCCAAAAGTCCTCAGCCTTGTATGGTATAAAGTGTATCCACCCTTGTTTGGCGGGCAGAAAGGCATTGCCCTGTTCAACCGGCAACTGGCAAAACATTGTGAACTGGTTTGTCTTTGTTCCGATAATAATGAGCCAAGGGAACCCTATACGGTGCTTCCTGTTCTGGCAGGTGGACAACGTCATGTAATAAACCCGTTTTACTGGCAAAAGGTCAAAAGGATCTGCAATGCAGAAAAACCTTCTGCTATTATCCTTGAGCATCCCTATCAAGGCATTTCTGCGTGGATCGCGGCGCGGAGAATTAACGCAAAACTGGTGGTTCATTCACATAATATCGAGTCAAGCCGGTTCCGGCAGATCGGCAAATGGTGGTGGCCGCTTCTCCGGGTTTATGAGAAATGGGTTCACCGCCGGGCAGATCTCAGCCTGTTCAAAACAGAGGAAGATCTGCGATGGGCGATAAAATATTTCGGCTTAGATGAAGAGAAATGCATCGTGATCCCGTATGGTATAGAACAAACCGCCCGGCAAAGAATGACGAATAATTTCGTCCGTGAAAAATATGCGATCAGGCCAGAAGAAAAGATCTTTCTTTTTGCCGGCACACTGGACTATGAGCCGAACGCAGCCGCCGTTGAAAATATCTTTCATGAACTGGCGCCACAATTAAAAATGTCCGGCATTCCATTCAAAATAATGATCTGCGGACGTAACCGTTTTCCTGCGTTTCAATACCTCAATGAACTGTCCGATCCAAACGTTATAATGGCCGGAGAAGTGGAACAGATCGAACCATTCTTTGCAGCCGCCGACGTATTTATCAACCCTGTTCTCTATAGCGGCGGCATTCAAACTAAAATCATAGACGCTATCGCAAATGGATGTAATACGGTTTGTTTTACCTCGCAGGCAAGGGGAATTCCGCCGGATGTCTGCGGCAGCAAACTCTTGACTGCAGCGGATCATGACTGGAGCGATTTCACCAGAAAGGTACTGCACGCCGCTTCCTATCAAGCGCCCACGCCATCATCGTTTTTCGAATATTTTGACTGGGATCGCATCCTCCAATCGCTTATTCGTAAATTGCAGCTGCATGGCTGAAACAATCTCTTTAATCATTATTACGTATAATCGCCCCGACGATCTGCTTGACCTGTTGCAAAGTCTTGCCCGGCAATCCGACATTTCTCCCCTGAAAGAAGTACTTGTTTTGAACAATGCCAGCACCGTTTCCTACCAGCATGCCGAACAATACATCAATGAACATCCGGAACTGAAGGTGAATTATCTCCTTTCACAGGAGAACCTTGGTGTATCAAGAGGACGGAATAAGTTGATGTCAATGGCGCAGGGAGAATTGATCCTTGTACTGGATGACGATATTCTATTTCATACAGATAACAGCCTGCCGGTCATCGCCGGCGTTTTCAATAAGGCGTTTTTCACAGCTGCGAATACCGGCATTATCACTTTCAAAGTGATCTATTATGATACAAAAGAACAGCAGCAAACCGCGCTTCCCCATAAACACTTTGAAGAATACAGGCATAAACCTGTTTTCCTTACCTCCTACTTCACCGGTTGCTCGCACGTGATACGGAAAGAATTGCTGGTGCAAACCGGCTTATATCCTACAGATTTTTTTTACGGCATGGAAGAGTACGATCTCTCCTATCGCGTGATCAATGCGGGCTACTCATTAGGATATGATGCAGCCGTTACATTTGAACACAAAGAATCACCGACCGGCCGTCAGCTCAACTATCAAAAACTCGCATCCCAATGGGTAAATAAATCAAAAGTGGCAAGAAGATATCTTCCTTTCATTTACTATCTCACAACAATGACTGGATGGAGTATTGAATATATCAAGAAAGCGAAAGGACATTGGGGAACATTCTTTAGCTCCTGGTCAAAAGCGATCAAAGCAGGCTTTACTGAGAAAAGAGATCCTGTAAGTAAGAAGGGACTTGCCTATCTAAAAGAAGTCCGTGCAAGATTATGGTATTGAGAAAGCTCGCTTAACAGCTTGCCTGGCGTAGTTTCCCGCCGATCTACGCTAATTGGCGCGCTGATACGCAGATCAGTTCCCGATACCGGTAGATAGCTCCGGGGCACTACGCAATACAAAAGCAGCGTATTTTCCAGCAATCACAGCACTTTATAAAAATGTGGCCTGTTACGCAATATCAGGAAAGAATGCTGCAATAAAATCAATGTATTGTAACTATATCCCCACCAGTTTTTCCATTCCACTCCAACACCTGGTCTGAACGAAACAGTTTTCAATATCAATACGAACAAAGATACCGGTATAGTAAAAAGGTATGCACTCAAATGAAATAAAAACCAGGCTATTCCATATTGCTTCCTGATACGTAGCAATCCTGAGATCATCACCTGTTTGCCTTTTCTGTCTCCCAAATGCTGATACCCTTTTGTTTTGGATTTGAATGCTTCATTGGAAGAAGAACCTTCGAGATGCACTACATGCAGATCGCCATACACACACATCTGACCGAGCTTACGCAACCGGCTGCACCATTCTATCTCTTCAGCATACAGGAAAAAATCTTCGTCCAGCAATCCTGCTTTTTGAAATGCGGATCGCTTTACCATCAGAAACGCGCCATTGATCCAGTCAACTTCAACCGCTCCGGCTGCTTCCGGCACATTTGTTTTTTTTACCTTCATTTGCAAACCAACCCAGCGGATCAGCCGGCCGAAATAAGGCAAAGCCATGAGATGATTCAGCCCTCCTTTCATGAAGAAGTTGCCCGATATCTGCGGCGTGCGGTCTCCGTTCAGCAACTGCACACCAGCGCCAACGTAATTGCTTTTGATAAACCGTTCATAGCAGGTTGCGATGGCATTGCCTTCGTTCAGTGTATCAGAATTAAGCAACAAAACCACGTCGCCTTTTGCCTGGCGGATGCCTTCATTATTTGCCCGTGCGAACCCACTGTTATAACTCATCTGGATCCATCGTACAGCGGGATATGCGGATTGCACACGCTGAGCACTGTCATCCTTTGAATCATTATCCACAATGATCACTTCAACACCGTTAACATCACCGGCATAGATCGTTTGCAGGCAGTCAAGTAAAAGCTGCGGCGTTTTATAGTTGACGATTATGATGGAATAAAGGATCATTATCTATAAACAAGCTGACCGTGTCAATGCGATTTCAACACAGGTTTATGATATATCTTTTTAAACAACAGGAATATTTCATGCGATAACCGGTTGCTATCAATCAGCATACCTGCTTTGATCTTCTGATAATTCAGCGGTTCAAAATTTCCGTCACACAGTTCTTTTCCATATTGCCTGAAGCGGCGGATAAGTTCGCCGACAGAGGGAGTTTCGCGCTGCGGCTTTGGCGTTCTGAGCACCTTATGTGTGATGCCCTGGCAATATTGCCGCAACAGTTCAACACCATCACGCGAGATCACCGGCGTGAGCGCGGGATCTCTTTGCTTCAGCCGAACAAGGTATTTCACCAGCAGATCGAATGCGTTGATAAACCGCGCGTCAGAAGATGATGAAGTAGTGGCAGACGGATGTTTCCTGTAAGAAAAGCATTCCTGCTGATCTACCGCAAGAAAATTTTTACGGCTTAATTCGATCCACAATTCCATATCCGCAAACAACAGGTTTGGATACATCGGCATACCACCAGCTGCTTCAAAATCGCTGCTGCGCATCAGGAACCCCGTTCCCATCAGATCCGTTTTATCGAACAGAAAATTACTCACCGCCGTTCCCGGATCCTGCACCGCATTCATGTGCCTGCATTTTCCGATCTCATTTCCCGCAGAATTTATATACCGAAAATGCGTCTGGTATAGCGAGGCACCAGGATGCTTCGCTATCAGCTCCTGCATTACACACAGATAGTTCCTATGCAATACATCATCATGTCCGATCAATGTCATAAATTCTGACTTGGGCAGGCTTACTGCACGGTGCCAGTTCTCTTCCATAGAGAGCGGCTTGCCCGCAGGGAAGATCTTGATCCGTTCATCATTGAATGAAGCAAGAATATCGAGGGTATTATCGGTGCTCTGATTTTCAAGCACGAGTAGTTCGAAATCAGCAACGGTTTGCGAAAGGATGGACTGCACGCATTCACGCAGGTAATTGCCGCCGTTTCTTACGGGGAGTATGATGCTGTAGCGGGCCATTTACTAGTTCTATCCTTTAATTAGTTTTTTTGCCTTAACAATGAAATCGTGTAGTGCTGGCGTGTTCTTTTTCAACTGATACTTGATCCTGAATTTATTTACAAATCCAGCCTTCATCACTTCCTGCTCAGCCTGGAGCAGGCTCTTATTATCAAGTCCGTTCTTTTTATAGTAATGATGAAGGAACGCCATATGACCCGTTATCCATAAACCAAAAAATCGCTCCATCAATTGTTTGATCTCCGGCCACTCTGGTAAATAAGAAAGTTTGCTTTCCATATAGACCGGGAAATTCCGCGTAAGTATAGGTAGTTGTTCATTCTGGTTGCGGCCAAAATTTTCTTTATGTATCGTCTGGCATCCGAGTGACCTGTTCAACACTACCACCCCCTGCGTGCTTGATACACTCATGTAAGCATAATCACCAAGGAATGGCGTTCCATAATCAGGAATACCGCCAAGTTTTACCAGGATCTCTTTTTTCACCATACAGGTAGACCAGAGAAAATGCGAGAAGATGTTGAACGTAAAAAGATTCTTGATAAAATCTGAAGGCGTGAACACCTGGACAAAGTTCAGATCATGTTCGTTTGAGATGCAGGAATTCGTTCCAACATCCAGCTTGTACTGCTTAGCGACGTCCTTATCTGCACAGAACCAATCGCAGCCACCCATATACATTCCATACCCTGGATGAGACATCCGGAGATTGATCAGTGTTTGCAGCATATCGGGATAAACAGGATCATCATCAGCTATCATCACAATGTACTCACCGGAAGAACGCTCCAGGCTTTTATTAAAGCTTGGTTTCATGCCGAGGTTTTGCCCGTTGCTGAAATATTTAAATCGCGGATCGTTCATTGATTCTACAAAAAGGCGACCGCTTGCTTCGGGATCGTTGTCAGACACGATCACTTCGTAATGGGTGTATCCCTGCAGCCTGATACTTTCCAGGGTGCTTTTTAGAATTGCGCCACGCTTGAACGTAGTGAAACAAAAGCTCACTAAAGGATTCGCTGATATATTCTCGCTCATACCTTTTATTTAACGCGCTTCAGGTAACCGTCGGGGGCCACACTGATCAGTAATTTATTATTGATGCTTTCGTCGATCTCAAACTGGGAATTCTCCGCCAGATATGTTCGCACGGCCGTAAGCGGGTTGTCTCCTATACCCCACGGGCGTTTAAGGCCCGGGAGATAATCTTCCGGAAGATGCTCAACGATCGTATCGAACACAACAACGTAAGAATTGAGGGAAACTAATGGCGCATACGCTTTCAGTTCTTCCAGCACGTGTTCATGGGTATGATTGGAATCCAGTACCACCATGATCACCGGCTTATCCTTTGCAAAAGCCTTTACCTGATCAACCGTTTCCGGCGCAATGGATGAACCCTGGATCATGGTGATGCGCTTGAACATCGGGTGAGCTTCGATCTCCTTTTTATTGTGCTCACGGATATCGATATCAATTCCCAGCACTTCGCCCTTTCCGATCAATTCGAGAATAGAAGCATAAAAGATCAGCGAGCCGCCATGCGCAATGCCTGTTTCAATGATCAGATCAGGTTTGATCTCCCAGATGAGTTCCTGCATAGCCAGGATATCCTGCGGATATTGGATCACAGGGCGTCCCATCCATTTGAAATTGTAGGAATACTGCGCCTTGTTCGACTCTGTATTGAATGATCTTGCAGCCTCCTGTAAGGCAGCGTTGGTTCCATTTTTCTGGATACGATCGGCTGTTTCCTGTTTAAATGCCGCAATAGGATTACTCATCTGATTATAGTTTTCAATTTTGTTGTATCTCCCCAAAAATTCCGGGGTTCAAGATCTGAATACGGGTAAAACCCGAGATTCAGCTTTATATCTGCGTTCTTTTCGTTTAAATACTCCTGTACAAGCTGCCTGACCGTCATCGGTTTGCCACTACAGCAGTTAACAATTCCCGACACTTTCTGCTGATCAGCGATCTTTACCAGATTCTCTGCAACTTTTTCAATTGGCAGATAATCCCTGAGCTGATCACCCGGGCTCATGTTGAAAGACTCATCACCACGATCCAGAGCCGCCTGAAGCTGCGAAAGTAATGAATTTGGGTTTTGCCCTTTTCCATACATATAAAACAAACGTACCCATTTCAAACTTACTGCATTTCCTACGGCCAGTTGCTCCAGTTTAACGCGGAGCTCATTCTTCGCCCGCGCATAAAAATTACCGGGAAACACAGGCATATCTTCCCTGAGCTCTCCTTCCTGTAATCCGTATTCAAAGCAGGTGCCTGTAACAGTCAGGCTCCTCAACCCATTCATAACGAGATTTTCCAGGAATGCATAATGACGGGGAAGATTCTCTTCCAGATGAAATGCCGATTTATAATTGGGTAACCCTTCCCATGCGAGATGGATCAATTCATCAGGCCGATCGAAATATGCATAATAATTCACTTCCGGCGTTGCAGAAGCCAGGTCAAATTGCCTGTATTCCACCTGGGCAAACCAGTCTTGCTGCTCCGCCTTTTCTTTTGAAAAAGAAGATGCGACAACCGAGAAGCCTTTTTTCAACAATTCATTGACAACCTGATTGCCGACAAATCCTGTAGCGCCAGTTACCAGAACTCTTTTCATAATCAATTTATCTTCAATCCCGGAATAGCGATCACAAACTTTCCGTTCCATTCACGGATGTAAGACAACTGCGTCATTACCTCATCTTTAATATTCCAGGGGAAAATGATAACATAGTCGGGCTTATCCTGCTTCAGGTGATCTTCCTGCACAACCGGAATATGACTACCCGGAAGAAATTTATTCTGTTTATGCGGATTAGCATCCACTACATAACTGATCAGATCAGCCTTGACACCGCAGTAGTTCAACAAGGTATTTCCTTTTGCTGCAGCGCCATAAGCCGCTACTTTACTGCCAGCTCTTTTTTGTTGTACGAGAAAATCAAGGAAATCAGTTTTGATCTTCATGGCAGCCTGCTGAAAATCGAGGTAATGATTGATATCCTTGAGCCCTTTGGCCTCCTCCTTTGCAAGCAGGGCAGCTACTGCCGGTTCAATTTGTTTGGACGCATCTTCCGCATGTTTTGCATAAATACGAAGGGATCCGCCATGCGTCGGGATCTCTTCCACGTCAAACATCTCGAGCCCCGCTGCTTTGAAGATCTCTGTTACTGTCGTAAAAGAAAGATAGGAGAAATGCTCATGATAGATCGTATCAAACTGATTGTTCTCCATCAGTTGAACAAGGTGTGGAAACTCCATTGTCACAACACCTTTCTCACTGAGCATTACTTTAAGGCCGCGTGTAAAATCAACGATATCCGGCACGTGAGCCAGTACATTATTGCCAAGCAACAGATCAGCTTTTATACCTTTTGAAGAAAGCTCAGTTGCAAGCCTTACTCCGAAAAAATCAACCACCGAGTCAACTCCTTTTGTTTTGGCAACTTCTGCTGTATTGGCGGTTGGTTCGATGCCAAGCACGGGTATTTTTTTCTCTACAAAATACTGAAGCAGGTATCCGTCATTTGAAGCGATCTCCACGACCTGTGACTGGTCGTTATATCCAAAGCGGTCGATCATTTTCTCCACATACTTCTTTGCATGCTGCAGCCAGGTAGTAGAATAAGAGGAAAAGTAGACGTATGAATCGTCGAATATTGTATCCGACTTTTTATATTCATCAACCTGCACAAGAAAACATTTGCTGCAGGTAAATATTTTCAATGGGAAAAAGCTCTCCGGTTCATTCAATTGCTCCGCACTGAGAAACGAGTTGGATGCAGGAGAATTGAACAGGTCCACAAATACATCAGTGAGTTCGGTTTTACAAAATCTGCACTTCATATAATTAGATTCCTTTAAAATTATTAGTTAATAGGGGATGTGACCGATCCCTGTCTGAGATCTCAACCGGCTCCAACGGCCATTGTATTCCCGCCATCGGGTCATCGTACCGGATCCCTCCTTCTGCACCGGGTGTATAGAATGCTGAATGATGGTAAATAAGCTCACAGTTATCCTCGAGGCATTGAAAACCATGAGCGAATCCTTCAGGGATGTAGATCATTTGCTTATTCCCTGCACTTATTTCCAATTGAGTGTGTTGCAGGAAGGTCGGCGAATCTTTCCGGAGATCTATCACCACGTCCAGCACGGCTCCGGCAATGCAACGGACCATTTTAATTTCGCTGAATGGGGGTAACTGGTAGTGCATGCCGCGGATCGTTCCTTTTTTAGCCGTGAAAGAATGATTCATCTGGACCCACTCTTTTGTATGTCCAATGGCTGCAAATTCATTTTTGCAATAGGTACGGCTGAACCATCCACGACTGTCGCCCAGCGGCTGCAGTGAAATAAAGAATACACCTTCGAGATCTGATGGAGTAAATATCATTTACGAAGGTAATTATCGATTTGAGTGAAGGTAAATGCGGCTTGCTTTTCAACGGTTGTTTTATACCAATCCATCGACCATTCAATTGCCTCAGCTGCTGACAACTGTGGCTTCCAGGTTAACAGATCTGCCGCCTTTGAGATATCGAGTTTTAATAAATTCGCTTCATGCATAGCGGCTCCATTGGTAGACACTTCCATTTTCCCACTGCCCCAGGTTTTGAGTGCTAGTTCTACCAGTTCTTTAACGGTTAGGTGATCTTCCGGCTGAGGACCGAAGTTAAACGCCTGGGAAAATGAAACAGCATCATCAGTCATTTTGCATCCCAGTAAAAGATAACCGCACACGGGTTCGAGTACATGCTGCCATGGCCTTACGGATCCGGGGTTTCTCACAAGGATCTCTTTTCCTTGCAACAAAGCTTTCGCTGTATCAGGAATGATCCGGTTCTTACTGAAATCACCTCCGCCTATAACGTTACCGGCTCTTGCGCTGGCCAGTGCTTTTTTATGGATGGAAATATCTTTCAGGTTAAAAAAAGAGTTGCGGAAAGAATCAACCACAAGTTCGGTACAGGCTTTACTGGCGCTGTAAGGATCATACCCTCCAAGTCGGTCTTCCTCTTTATACAGTCCGTGATGCTCTTTATTATCGTATACCTTATCGGTTGTGATCACAACGATATTGCAAGTTTTTTCCAGTTGCTTGGCAGCCTCTAGCAAATTAGCCGTGCCAACAACATTCACTTCGAAGGTCTCCGATGGTATCTCATAAGAAAGCAAAACGAGTGGTTGCGCTGCGAGGTGAAAGATGTAGTCCGGCTGAAAAGAGGTGATCTCTGCCGCCAGTTTTTTTCTATCGCGAATATCAGCGATCACGCTTTCCACATTCAGTCCGGAAAACAGGTTATGAAACGGAGCCGAATCTTCCGGAGCAAGTGCATACCCTTTTACTTCTGCACCAAGTTGGTGTAAAAGAGTCATCATCCAGGTGCCTTTGAACCCTGTATGACCGGTAAGAAATACCTTTTTCCCTGAGTAATATGAACGCAATAATTCCAGCATTACCAGCTTTTCCATTTTGCGTGACCCGATTGCCACAGTGATTCCAATTCAATTTTATCACGAAGTGCATCCATGCATTTCCAGAACCCTTTATGCCGGTATGCGGCAAGTTCACCATCATTGGTTAATTTTTCCAATGGATCATCTTCCCACATCATATCCGACATATCGCCATCGAGATAGTTGAACACTTCCGGTTTCAATACAAAAAATCCTGCATTGATCCATTTGCTCTCATCCTTCGCTTTTTCCCGGAACGAAACGACGTCGCCGTTATCTGCAAGATCCATACCACCAAATCGGGCATCCAGTTGAACGGCTGTCACACTGGCAATCTTATTATGCTGCCGATGAAATTTCATTAGCGCATCCAGATCTACATCGCTTACTCCATCTCCATAGGTCAGCATAAATTCTTCATCCCCTATATATTTCTGAACCGCCTTTAAGCGTCCGGCTGTTTTGGTCGATAAACCTGTATCCACGAGTGTCACTTTGAATGACTCTGCATTTGAATTCAGTATCTCTATCTTATTTTTTCCAAGATCGATGCATACGTCGGAATTATGGAGATAATAATTCATGAAGTACTCTTTGATCACGTATCCTTTATACCCCAGGCAAACGATAAAATCATTATAGCCATACCTGTCGTACATCTTCATAATATGCCATAAAATCGGTTTTCCGCCGATCTCCACCATTGGCTTGGGTCTTGTATCTGTTTCTTCAGAAATACGGGTGCCAAGGCCACCGGCAAATATAACTACCTTCATACGTAATGAAAATTTCGCAAAAATACCGGATTAAGACGAAAGTTGGGCCGATCCCCGCCAATGGAAAATGCAGACTTTTAGGCCATTAGAATAGATAGAGCTACTTTTTTAGTGAATTTTCGTGTTCTACAACAGTTTCAGGTAAAAAACGGATATTTTCCTACGTTAAAACTGCCCGGCAATTGTAAAAATAGTGCCTGGGTTGTCGGTCTGTTATTGCGGATTACCTGATAAGCACAAAGGTACCTTTCCTGAAAACGGGATCTTCACAATCCGTACTGGCCCGGATCATATATACATACACGCCGCCGGGTTGTTTCTCGCCCTTGTACGTGCCATCCCAGCAGGCATTTGGATCTTTAGCATAAAAAACCCGCACACCCCACCGATCGAAAACACTGAATTCGATGTTGCTGACCATTCCCCAATATTTAACTCCATAGCAATCATTCAGCCCATCGTTATTTGGCGTAAACGCTGAAGGCATCAGATAACCACTCGGATTGGCTTTGTTTACCATTACGGTAACCGAATCATAATTTGTACAACCGGCACGGTCAGTTCCGGCAACTACGTAAGTGGTGGTGGTTTTCGGACTGGCCGTTGGATTTGAGATAAGTGCATTGCTTAAATGAGCAGCCGGTATCCAGGAATAAGATCGTGCTCCCCGTGCCTGCAATATACTCTGACCATTACTGCAGTCGATATCGTTTGACCTACCCGCTTGAATATCCGGCAGGGGCAGTACAGTGATGCGTGTCTGCAGAGTGGCAGACTGATGGCACACATTTTCAGTAATAGTCACGCTGTAATTAACGGTTCCACCCGGCGCTGCAGCCGGAGAGGCCAGCGATGGGTCATTCAGTCCTGCTGCGGGCGACCAGGAATATACATCGCCACCTGTGGCGTGCAAAGACGCTGTATCATGCAAACAGGCGGAAACCGGGGCATTTACTGTAAATACCGGATCCGGAATGATATCCACTTTTATAGAGTCTTCATATTTGCAGGAGTTAATATCAGTGACTGATATGTGGTACATAGTATTGCCAGTTGGCGAAACGACGGGCATAGCGACCGCAGGATCGCTCACTGAAGATGCGGGTGACCATTGATACGACACCCCGCCACTCACCCAAACCGGCAGCGAAGAATTTTTACAGATGGTAGTATCTGCGTGAACTGCAATATCCGCTTTTGGATACACTCCGAGAATAACAGTGTCTCTGGCGACACAGCCAGCTGCCGTCGTTCCCTTAACCACATACGGCGTTATCACAAGAGGGTTCGCCATCGGATTTGCGATACCTGCGTTACTCAATGCAGTGGAAGGAGACCATTCATATTGCGATGCACCTCCCGCATTAAGCTGCACGGGTTGTCCGGCACATACGACAGTATCCGCATTGGCTGTCACAAGAGGTGATTCAACATAGATCTTCACAGAATCCTGTCGCAGGAACACTTCAGCAAACGAAATATCATCCAGTGCGAAATCGTTCCCTGCCATGCCCGGGTTCAGGTTAATGATGGATAGTTCAGCCTGGGAGGTATCCCCTGATGTCCAGGTGATAAAGTGCTGCCTCCAATTGCATTGCTGAGTTGGTGCGATCAAAGGCTGCTCCAACACTTTACCGTTGATAACAAATCGCAGGCTGGCTTCATTTGGTGAAGAGATAGTTTGCACCCATATTGAGAACGCATAGTTTGTAGATGGTTTTATTGTCACAACCTGTTTCCAGACGGCTGATTTCGATGCTGTGGGCCCGTTTACCAGAAGCATATTTCCGGAACCGGAAGTATGGTCTCTGCAGGCGCCGTTCATGCCCTGATTCCAAATCGTTGGCGTTGTCGCTATCCCGTATTCGCCGGCTCCACCGTTCACCGCCGTGAACTTGTAGTCTGAACTGAATCCATCATTTCCCCGGGAAAAATCACCATTTTTAACGGTATTTGCACCCACGATCCGGGAGTGCAGATAATAAGTGATGTTCTGCGTAGCAGACGTTATGGGAGAGGCGACGGACGGATCATCCAGGAAATCTGCAGGATACCAGCAGTAAGATAAGCCCTGAGAGGCTCTGAGCTGTTTGGTCGCATTAATGCAGATAGTTGTATCTGGAGTGACAATCAATTGAGGGTCTTTATCCAGTGCGATCGTTATTTTTTTTGCTACGGAAGTTTGGCAACCATTGTAAGAAACATTCATGATCACATTATAGGTTCCGAATGAGGTATAGTTATGTGACGGCGCCAGGCCCCCGCTTTGCGTATTGCCATCCCCGAAATCCCAACTGATCGTCGTATAGCCAGGTATTTGCGCGGAATAAGTAACAGCCCGGCCATCGCACACATCCTGGCTGTATGTAAAGTCACTTCCTTCCAGATCAAACAACCCGATCTGAATAGTGTCTTTTCTAACACATCCTCCGGAAGTAACACTGACGGAATATTCACCGGGTGTCGCGACCGTAATCGTCTGGTTAATACTTCCCGTATTCCAGAGAAAGGATGCACCAGGATTGCCGGCGTCCAATAATAATGTTGCTGCGTCGCATATCAGTGTATCATTTCCCAGCCTGACGGTAGGAGCCGGATTTATTGTAACCAGGAAACTGTCACGGTTTGAACACCCGAAACGCTCAGTTTCCACCCAATGATAGCCAGGTGTGCTGATAAAAACAGAATCACCCGTTGCGCCATTGCTCCAGGAATAGTTTCCCGCCCGGACCGACGATCCCAATTTAATACTATCCCCCGCACAAATCGAGATATTTCTAACCGGCAGATGCGGTAGTTTATCCAGAACAACAATTGTCCTGCAGGTAGCAGCCTGCGTAGGAAGGCCTATATCGATTGTTTGAGTAACTGTATAAATACCCGGCGTATTATAGGAAAAAGGAGCAGGTGACGGAGAAGACGAATTTGGAACACTCGCAGTACTGCATCCGCCAAA
>JBEVKW010000487.1:0-7931 GCA_040509495.1 Chitinophagaceae bacterium
TTCGCTATTCGTAACTTCGTGGGTGCAAACATTATCACGCCGGACGATGAATTGGAAACGTTCGTTCGTGAGATGGCTGATGCACCTCCGATGGATAAGGCCACGCAACGAAAGCCGCCTGAGTTGGAACCACAAGAGGATGAAAACGATGGTTCTGGGTCTAATGGTGGGGACGAATCGCCTTTGAAAGTACAGCCTCCTGAGCCTCCGAAGGTTGGGATGCCTAGGCAAAAGGCGCAACCCCCCGTCAAGACCCCACAGGCTAACGCTGGCAGCGATCGGTCTGGCGGATAATGGCTGGATCGGATATGCTATTCGCAAGCCCGCAAGGTGGTGTCAACGTTAATCGACATGGACGCCTTCCAGTTCTAATTTTTGGAGGAACCTTGCGGCATTATATGCTTCGGAGAACTGTATGAGTGATGTTCACGCAACCTATCTGATTGACGTTAGCGCTCTGGAGTTTTCCGAGGCTAACAAGGATGCTTGCTGGGTACATGCTCTACCGATCGGTGTTTACAAGCACCCTGTCAACGGCGATATTAAGATCGATTCGTCTCGTGCGAAGCGGTTCGCTGAGGGTGTTGTAAAGAAGATTCGTGGAGTTGATCCTAGCATCAACTACGTACACGACAATAACAACGGTGCAGCGGGTTGGGTTAAGAACGCAGAAGCCCGCGATAACGGTTTGTGGTTGTTTGTGGAGTGGGTGAAAGATGCTGCTCAGCAAATTCGTGACAAGAAGTGGCGATACTTCTCGTCTGAGTTTGTTGACAGTTGGGAAGACCCGAAGGGCCAGAAGTTCCAAGATGTAATTCTTGGGGGCGCCCTGACCAACCGTCCGTTTATGAAGAACCTTGTTCCAGTTAACCTTTCTGAGGCTACTGTGGACAATGCTTTCGAGCTGGTTTCTTCTGTAACGGGCACACCTTTGGACGCCCTGAAAGGGGGGAATGATTCTATGGAACTAACCGAGGCTCAAGTCAACGACATTGTTGCTAAGCTTGCTGAGAAGATGAAGCCGGCTGCACCTGCTAAGCCTGACCCTGCGCAGCTCGATCTCTCTGAGGTCACTGAGCTAAAGGAATTGGCAGAGCAGAACCCTCTGGTAGCGGCACTGCTGTCTCAGGTTCAGGCGACTGGAACTAGCATTGTTGAGACTCAGAAGAAGCTGGTCGAGACTCAGATTCAGGCCAAGCTGGCTGAGTTTGACAACTCGAAGCTGGTTCTGACGCCAGTTGCGAAGAAGCAGGTTTATGACCTGCTTGTTGCAATGCCGACCGAGCTGCACGAGCCATTCTGGGGTCTTCTGACTAACCTCAAGAAGTCTCAGTCGTTCTTGGTTGAGCTTGGCGAGCGTGCTGGTGCTTCTGTGAAGCTGAATGGTGGCGAGACTGCTACCAAGCGTTTCACCGAGATGGTGAACAAGCTGATGGCGAATGACAAGCTGTCGTACGCTGACGCTGTTACACAGGCTGCTTCTAACGATCGTAGCCTATACAACGAGTACCGTACCGAGTCCTTCATTCAGCCGGTTAAGTAAGAGGGGAGGGAATCATGGCGAATTTCGTTCTTGACAAGGGTTTCCTAGCCCTCAGCACTTACAACTCGTCTGCTGTCGCGGGCGTTTTGGCGTACCGGTTTGTGAAGTTCGGTGCAGGTGGCACCATCGACATTCAGTCAGCTTCTAACGCTGTCAATGTCGGTGTTGTTATGGAGCAGGCTGACCAGGCGAAGGTTGCTACTGGTAAGGCCACACTGAACGTTCGTATGATCGGTATTGCCAAGGTTATTGTTGGTACTGGTGGTGTTACTCAGGGCGCACGCGTTATGAGCAGCACGACAGGAACCGCTATTACTGCGGCTACGTCAGGTAACTTCATTGCTGGAATCGCGTTGCAGACCGGCGCAGTAGGGGATCTTATTGATGTCCTGCTGACTCCGGGCGGCGGACTCGTTCCTTAAGCCCTGAGAGAAGGTGAAAAATGGCTGTCTACAACCCAACAGGTTCCAGCAATGTCCACATTGATGAGGTTCTTACTCAGATCAGTGTTGGCTGGCCCAATAACGGTCTCGTTGGCGAACGTCTGTTCCCATCGGTCACCGTTAACAAGCAGTCGGATAAGTATTACGTCTTCGGACGTGAGAACTGGCTGCCTGAGGGTGACGAGCGTGCACCAGGATCTGTTGCCAATGAGATCATCGGCATGCAGGTTTCGCTTGACACCTACTACGCCCGCGAGCACGCGCTACAGATTGCGGTAACGGACGAAGAGCGTGAGAATGCAGATTCTCCGCTTTCTCCAGACCGTGATGGTACTGAGATGGTTACCTCAAAGATCATGCTTGGACGTGAGCGTGCAATTCAGACGCTTGCAACCACGGCTGCTAACTACGCGTCAACGCTTACCACTACTCTTTCGGGTACTGCGCAGTGGAATGACTACGCAAACTCGGACCCGATTGGTAACCTGCGTACCGGTAAGGCCGCTGTTCACGCACGTATCTTCACTGAGCCAAACACGATTGTCATTCCTTACCAGGTTATGACTGTTCTGGAAGATCACCCAGACTTCCTGGAGCGCATTAAGTACAGCGAGCGGGCGATCTTCACCCCTGAGCTGATTGCTTCTGTGCTTGGTTTCCAGAACGTTATCGTTCCTGGTGCAGGTATCAACTCCGCAGCTCTTGGTCAGCCAGCTTCGCTTGGCTACCTGTGGGGCAAGGATGTTGTTATGGCATACGTGCCTAACCGTGGTGGACTAAAGGTTCCTGCTTACGGTTACGAGTTCACGTGGGGTCGTCAGGTAGTAGACCGGTGGCGTGAGGAACCGCGTAAGAGCGACATCGTTCGCTGCTCACGTCGGTACGACCTAAAGCTGGTTGCACAGGGCGACACTGGTACGGCAGATGCAGGTAAGGCAATCGCGGGCTACCTTATCAAGGCAGCCGTAGCGTAAGGAATACGATGCCTAAACGACGGGTTGCCACTAATAGGTGGGTTAGTGTTTTGGTAACTCCCACAAATGGGAAGTTGCGTTGGCGTCCAGTTCGAGTAGTGTCAGTAACGAATCAAGATAGTATCGTTGTGGCCTACAAGAATAGAGACGGCTCAACAACTAACTTGAATAGTGGCAACCCGTTGGGTCGTAAGGCACGTAACTCCGGTACACAGACGAATGTTTGGAGAACGTACTGACATGACCACGAAGAAGCTTGTAGCAGTTACCCGAGTAGTTCATGGTGCGAGTGGTGGCGAGTCCCGGGAGTACGAGCCTGGTGAGACGCTAGACACGAAGGACTTCTCTGAGAAGGAACTTCGCGCACTGTACGATGCAGGTGCTGTGAAGATTGACGACAATTCTTCTAACGAAGAGGTTGAGGATTCAGCTTCTTCTAACGAAGAGACTCCCGCAGCAACGGCTACCTCAGATGGTCAGTCACCACCTGCTAAGGTAGAGAACCCAGACCCTAACCGGACTGCTGACGTAAAGTCTGCAACTCCGGCAAAGAAGGCTACGGGTGGCACGAGTAAGTGATGCTGAGGTAGGTGCTTGGCTTGAGGTGACAAAGCTAAGTATTCCTGGCTCTGGCGTAGAGGATTCAGAGCTTCTGTCTCACATGGAGGCAGAGGTTCTGATCCGCCTTTCTACGGTCTATGATACATCAACGTGGCTTGACGGAGTAACAACACCTAAGATTGTTAGAACCATCATCTCGAAGATGTATGCATCTTTCCTTTTGGATAAGGCATACAGTGAGAATCAAGATGGTGGCAATGACTATGCTGCTAGACTTCAAGCTAACGCTGATCTTCTTATCACTGGACTCGTAGATGGTCTTATCACTATTCCTGGGATAGACCCCACAGTAGATCAGACCGAACCAAGCTTTTATCCAAATGATGCTTCGTCGGCACAACGACCAACAGCAGATGATATGTCACTCGGTGGTCCTTGGTTTAGTCTAGGTCAAGCTTTCTAGGGGGTTGTTATGCAACCTGCTGTGAGTTTTCCATATGTTTGGCCTTCTGGGGAGTTCTACCGTGACAGCTTGATCCTTGCAGGTGACATTTCTCGATTCGGTGAGAACATTCGTTCCATGAGGGAACCGTTTAACAGGGCTATTCGAGAAGTCATTATTCCATCGATCAAGAAAAACTTTGCTGTTGAAGGTAGACCTGCATGGCAGGGACTAGAACCAAGCACTGTAATTTCTAGAGGATCTGCGCATCCAATCTTGCAACGCAAACGAAATCTATTGCGTAAGGCAACACAGATCAATATTTGGTCGGTGGATAAGGATAGCGCAGCCGTTACAGGCTTGGATACTAGAGTTAAGTATGCTAAGTATCACCAAGGTGGTACTCGAAATATGCCACAACGTGTTTTTATGATATTGCAAGATGAAGATCAAGACGAAATTGAGAACATTTTTCAGGAATGGATCGTTGAGCGTTCCATGCGAGACGCGAGGTTCCGGAAATGACTCATACTGATAAGACGACAATCTTGGCTATTGCTATTCAAGGGCTACTTGAATCACGTAAAGTCGAGTTGGATGTAGACGATGTTTACTACGGTGATCAAAACAATCTACCGCATGCTTGGACAATTGTAGTTCAGGCTTCACAAAAGAATAGAGCATTAGCTGGCGTCGCTGCTCCTGGTGGCGTAACAATGAACGAAATGATAGTTAATGTTTATTTGTATTGTGCGCAGACTGGACCAGAAGAGACACTAAGGTTTGTGGTAGATTCAAAAGCTGAACAAATTGAAGAGATTCTACATGAAGATACAACCATGGGTGGAATTATCATCCATGGTTTTGTCACAGATATCGAACACGGTGTTGTTTTCAAACCTAATTCACAATACCGTGCAGTTCTCCTCACATACAGGGGAAGAACTAAGACATACCTGACACAGTGAGGTAGCAATGGCGGTAGTTTTTGAGGTAGCATCGGAACAGCCATGCCTCATTGATGGTATCGGTGAGTTTGGACATGGTGAGACTCGTAGCCTAACGGCAACGGATTTGGCCATGTTCGCTTTGGCTCACGGATATCCCCTTACTGAGGCGAACTTTCCACCCAGCGTAACTGTAACAGCGGTTGTGTCCTCTGACTCGGATGACGAAGATGACGAGAAGGAGGATGACAAGAAATGACAGTTGGTATTGGCGCTGGTGGAATTATGGGGTTGGCGCTAGAAGCGCTTGCCCCACCAGTACAAACAACTCCAGCCACATCAGGTTCGGGTGGAACCCTGCTTGCAGGTACATACCGTGCGTATATTACTGCTATCAACGCAAACGGTGAAACCACGGTCAGCAACGAAATGTCACAGGTCACCACAGGTACCACTTCCACAATTAACTGGAACTGGTCTGCGGTAACTGGAGCTACCGGATACAAGATTTATCGTACTGCGATCAACGGTGCTTCCGGTACTGAGCTTTTGCTTGCTACTGTGGGGGCTGTTACCACGTACCTCGATACCGCTCCGGGTTCTCCGTCGGGTGCATTCCCCACAGTGAACACAGCGTTCTCTCCTGGTACATACACAGCGCCAACTAAGTTCTTCCCGTTCAACTCAGAGTCGTTGGTTTCTACACAGGAAACTGTATGGCGGCGTCCGATTCGACAGAGCGCGGACATCATTGGTGCAGTACCAGGTAACTTCCACGTAGAGGGCGACCTTGAAATGGAAGCGCTTGAGGATGTTGTTATCTACTTCCTCATGGCATCTCGTACAGCATGCATCAAGAGTGGTACGCCACCGAACTACGTTTACACGTTTACACCTACGGCCGCTGCTTTGCCTGTTCGCACGTTGTCTCTAACGGTTGTTCGTAACGGTATTGTATTTGGCTTCACTGGTTGTGTAGTTGGTTCGTTCACCTTCGGTGTGTCTGATGGTCTAATGACCTTCAACATGTCTATGGTCGGACGTGACGAAGCTGTGCAAGCAGTTCCAACGCCAACATGGCCGTCCACCACTCCTGTGGGGGCTGGGCAGTACATTATCGAGATTCCAACTGCATCGGTCGTTACTGATACAGACACCTTCGAGTTCCAAGTTGAAGACAACGCGGAACCTCAGTTCCGGTTGAAGAACACTACTCGTGGTGCTGAGTTCATCAAGTTTGGTGAGCGTAACTCAACGATGACAATGGAACGGGACTTCGAGAGCCGTACTGACTTCGATGCTTTCAAGGCCCTGACATCACAGAGTATCACGATCACAGGTACCAAGGGTACTAATAACCAGATCGTATTGAATGCTCCTGTGGCCATCAAGGACACGTACGAGGTTGGTCTGTCTTCACAGGGTGACCTTGTTCGTGCAAGCATTGCATACCAGAACGTTATCGATGGTACTGGTAAGTCGTGGCAGGTAGTTGTTAAGACACAAGAGAACATGGCTGTCTAGCTATGAGTAAGTTCAAAGGGCTAGTCAGTAACGGTCAATTCTGGGAATGGTTTTGGCTGTGCTGGCTAGCCTTTTGGCTTCTATATATAGTTCCCACGTTGCTTTTGTGGAAAGACAACATAGCAAACCTGAACTTCATGAGCGTAATGGCTTTGGTTCTAGCTAGCGCTGCGGCTTTCCAATCAAGTCTTGGTATGCGTAAGGCCGATTCTAACGACAAATTCTAGGAGGGCAGCATGCCACTTCGCAATGCCCAAAAGTTCGATACAGTCGTATATCGATATGGCAATGGTAAGTCGCAAAATGGTTTTGTGCTAAATACAATTCCTAGCACTCCTGCGGCCCCTGGCTTGTCTACCTCAGGCTCAGGTGGTACGCTAGCGGCAGCTACCTATTCCTACCGTATCACTAAAGTTGTGAATGGGTTGGAATCCCTTGCCTCTCCAGCGGCTACACAGGTCACTGTCGGCACCACTTCAACGGTGACTGTTACGCTGCCTGGTGTTGCTGGAGAAATCTACAAGGTGTACGGACGCACGGCAGGTACTGAGCTTCTAATGCACACGAGTGCAGCGGCGGCTACTCAGTTCATTGATACTGGTGCGGTTACACCTGCTGGAGCAATTCCCACAGCAACTGACAAGGTACAGATCAAGCTGTTCAGCTCTAAGCAAATTGTTACAGGCGTAAGCAAAGGTTACCTGACCGTGGGAACCTACGAACTGCGATAACAGGAGCACGTTAAATGCCTATTGCAAACTTAATTAAGACTGATGAACGGTTTGAACTTAAGAGCCTGCCTGAGGCTTACGTTATCATCCGTCGTATGACGTGGGGCGAGAAGCTAAAGCGTCAGGGTATGATGACTAAGTTCAGCATGAGCTTCGAAAAGGGCCAGAAGGATTCCAAGGCCGAAGTCGACTTCATGCAGGAGCAGGTCACTAAGTGGGAATTCTCTAACCTAATCATCGAACACAACTTGGAGTACCAAGAGGCAGCGGGCACTGTAAGGCCCTACAACTTCAAGAATGTTCAGGACATCGTTGCCCTTGACCCTGTGGTGGGTGAGGAAATCCAAGCACGTATCGATGAAATTAACTCTTTCGAAGAGGATGAAGAAGTAAAAAACTAGAAGGGCGTCTTCGTCAAGCCATCGTTTCACAAAAGAAAGATGTTGACGGCGAAGTCGCAATCATTTTAAACATACATAATCACTGTGAAGATTACAAAGCGCTACCTGTAGCGGGTGGTTTGTTTGATCAAGATTCTCTACTGATGCATTTGTTCTTCGTATGTGATGAAGCTAAGCATCAAAGACGTAGACTTGATGAAGCAAAGAAGAATATGCATGGACATCCACAGAGGGGAGTGCGTTAATGCGCTCCCCTCTTCTGTACGTTAGGGGGTGAAATGGCATCAACTAGGGAATTGTGGATCGTTATGCGTGGGCGTGATGAGGCGTCCCGCGTACTAAACTCTTTTAGTCGTAACGTTAAA
>JBEVKW010000488.1:0-7673 GCA_040509495.1 Chitinophagaceae bacterium
TACGCGACGCACGCAGCGAAAACAGCCATAGCAGACTTTGTATTCGCCGCGTGCGTCGCGTATCGCCGCGTCCGCCGCGTTCCTTTACGCCATCAAGCTATCAAGAAATTATTCGGTCATATAAAAGGAAAAAGGTGGGTACACGGCAGCCCTTCAGGGGAGACTTAACGTCGCCTGTATTTGAGGTTTCGCTTGAAACAAAGTGAATATATCCAATATAGCTGAACATATCTTTATTAATGACTGCACGAAGTCTCCCCTGAAGGGGGAGATTTAGAGGGGGCCTTACGCCAAACAAATCCAACAGTTTTTCCAGAAACTAGCAATGTTCCTTATCTTACTGGCATTATAAATTGCCATTCATGTTAAGGAAGATTTTAGTCGTTTCGCTCGTTTCCGTTGTCACATTCTCCGTATCTGCTCAAAAGAAAAGATCACAACCTGTACCGGTTCAAACAGACCGTCAGTTCTGGCTCACAGAGATGGATAAAATGTGCCGTCCTGTTTTGTCTGCACTGGCACATGACAGCCTGCGCATCCTCATGCCGAAAGTTGTATCCAACCGTTCAGACAATCCCGAAAGCAGAACGAAAGTAATGTATGTAGAAGTACTTGGACGTGTACTCAGCGGCATCGCTCCCTGGCTGCAAGCAGAAGGCGGCAGTACAGCTGAGATCGCATTACGTGATCAATACCGTGCATGGACACTACAAGGGATGAAACATGCGCTGGATAGTACATCTAAAGATTTCATGCGGTTTGATATCAGCGGACAGCAACTCGTAGATGCGTCCTTTATCGCTTACGCTTTTGTGCGAGCGCCCTGGCTTTGGGAACATCTCGGTGCGAATGAAAAGACGCTGTTGATGAAGTCCATCCGGTCAACGCGCCAGTTCAGACCAGTGTTTTCCAACTGGTTGTTGTTCTCTGCAATGAATGAAGTCTTTATTGCGCAATATGGCAACGACTGGGATGTAATGCGGGTCGATTATGCCCTGCGGCAGCTGGAACAATGGTATGTGGGAGACGGGCTTTACTCTGATGGTGTAGTGTATGCCAATGACTATTACAACAGCTATGTGATACATCCTTTTCTCGCAACCATTGTAAATGTGATAGGAAAGAAGACCAATGCCTATAACGCGATGGCAGATAAGATCAAAAAAAGAAATGAACGTTATGCCGTGATACAGGAAAGATCGATCAATACGGTCGGAACTTTCCCGTCGATCGGACGTTCGATCATTTATCGTGGTGCAGCATTTCATCACCTGGCAGATATGGCCTGGAGAAAAGCGTTGCCGGCACAATTGAAGCCAGCACAGGTACGTGGCGCATTAACGGCAGTGATCCGGAAAACATTGGAAAGCCCAACGACTTATAAGAATGGGTGGTTGTCGATCGGGTTATACGGTGAACAGCCTGATATTGCTGACTCGTACAATAACCAGGGAAGTATGTATCTCTGCACGGCAATTTTTCTCCCACTTGGTTTACCGGAAACAGATCCTTTCTGGGCGGATCCGGCGATGAAATGGAGTGCACAGCAGATCTGGAGCGGGGAAAATTTCCCGAATGATCATAGTGCGGATCTGAGATGAGTGGTCATGGTCCGTTGTGCGTTGTCCGGGTGGAATGTCAGTTAAAAGTCAGTTGGGGAAGGTTATCGATTTAAAATATTTAAATGTTTTTTTACAGACTCCTGGACCCTGACCATTTGAATAAGTGAGGAACAAGCCGTTTATTTGTCACCATCAAACCTCATCAAATGACCATAAAGCATCTTTTAACAGCGAGCCTGGCCATCACAACCCTGAGCCTTTCTTCTTTTGCTCAAAGCTACCTGCCAGATAAGATCATTCCATTTACGTACGATCTTGTCATCCAGTATAAAAAAGGATTGTATGGATTAAAAGAAGCTGGTCCGGAAGGAAAGGAGATACTCCCTGTAAAGTATCATTCGTACACGATCCATGATTTTGATAAGACGCTTGCTGTTTCTGTCATAGAATTTAATGGAACTAAACTCGCAACAAAATATTTTACATCCGGCAGAAAGGAGATAACAGCATCCATGTATAAGGAACTTGTACATGCACATAATTTTAAAGAACAGATTGCCGGCACCGTCACCATGCGCAATGCTTCACCGGATACGATCACTGCTAATTCCAGCGCTGCCGATTCGGTAGCAGAAAATGCCACCTTGGCAAAAGTCCAAACTGATCCATGGTTCAGATCCGGACAAAAAGATGCCACAACGTATATCAAAGAAGAGATAAACAACGCAAAGAAAAATTCACTCGTTAAAGACAGTGGCCTGGTTACAATCAGCTTTGTCGTTGAAAAGGACGGATCAATTTCAGCGCCATCTGTAACGAAAAGTTCATCCGAAGAACTTTCAAAGCTTTCACTTGGCATTATTCAGAAAATGCCTGTATGGCAACCAGCCGTTCAAGGAGGAAGTGCCGTGCGTGCACTGCATAAATTGAGTTTTGAATGGTGATACAAATTCTTTTGATCCTTTGATAAGTTATAGAAAGAACTTTAAAAGTTTGAAGGTGTTATAACTTTAAGGGTAAAGCCTCAGTATCTCATCTATTAAACACTTAAACGCTTGAACTTTTAAACATTCTCCTTGCTGATCAGCGCCTACTCCATGATTAAACATTGATAATAATGTGTAACTTGGCAAGCCTAAATCAAATCAGGCGTGAGATCTTTAATTCTTCATGCCGTTAACACCAATTCAAGTATGAAAAGACGTAATGTTGTTTCTTCGTTGGTCCTGTTAACAGGACTTTTTTTTGTAGTATCCATAATATCCTGCAGCAAAGATGGCGCTGATGGTCCTGCTGGTGCAGCTGGTCCCGCCGGCCCGGCAGGTCCTGCAGGTCCTGCAGGCTCCGGTAACGTGATCTATTCTGCATGGCTTGATCTGGCATTCAAGCCCGATACCATTCACCGGGGAAATGGCACCATTGATACGATAGGCTATTATTCAAACCTTGACGTGCCTAAACTCACCCTGGCATTGCTGAGTACCGCGGATATAAAAGTGTACGCCAATTTTAATAACGCGACTGATCCTGTCATTTATCCGTTGCCTTATAATTCCCCAAGCGGTGTTTACATCGAGTTTGCGGCTTCCACGCAAAAGATCACTTTCTATTCCAATGTAGACGCTGGTACCGAATTTGACAATAATGGGAGGAAATATTTCCAATACAGGTATATGATCGTGCCCGGAAGCACCAGTGCAAGATCGGCATCTCCTGTAAACTGGTCCGATTATACTGCCGTAAAAACGTATCTCGGGTTAAACGACTAAGAGAAAGAGGCTGTCGTGAAAGTAATTTTGAATGCCTCCTGAAAGTGTAACTTTTGGGGGCATTTCAATTTGGGGCAGCTTTGGAGGAGTAATATCCCAGAATGTCAGGGGGCAAAGAGATAATGATATCGGCGGTCGTTTTAATTCAACGACTGTAGATAAATTGTTAGCCAGTCGTTGCGAAGCGAATAATGTATTAAAGGGCTAACAAGATGAAGAGCCTGACCTTTTCACATATTCAGTGAACGGCTTCAGTGGCTTTCTTATTAGATGACCTCAAAGGAGTTTTTCAAATTCCGGAATCAAAGATCAATAGAGCCTAATGGCCCTCTTATCAATGTAAGAAAAGAACTCAACCAATTGCGTAGATAAATATGAAAAGACTCCTTTCACTCATATCTATACTTCTGGTTACGCTAACCGTTGGCGCGCAACACATCGTAATTCTTGATGGAGAATTCGGTATACTGAACATTGACGACAATAAAAGAGTTAGAATCAGTTCAAAGTATCCTCCCGGACCATACCAGGAAAGTGACTTTTACGAGTTTATCAAAACAAAAGATAGTATCGCTGCAAGATCTGCCGTAGGAATAGAGAAGTTATCTAATGAATTATTTAGTACTTCATCTTACGAACAATATCCGTCGGCGTTTCCTATCCGAAACAATTGTTTTTACGTCGCACCAACCGGAAGTGTGTTGTCAGTAAATTATGACGATAGAAAAAGAATCCATGAAATACGATCAGTGATTTCCGGTTCCCCCAAAAATGATCTTTCAAAACATTTGTATGTTACAACATTTACTTATTATGACGATACAACAGTCTTAGAGTTGGTGCAACCGCCACAATTTAACGCATCACTTTCTGTATTTTCTTTAACGGCAGACAGTACCCTGAAAGAAATCAAAACTGCTGTGATCAGCCTTGATACATTCGATATCAGCTCTCACTTCCAGGATCTCCAGTTTCAAGAAGCTACAAAATTTAACTATGATAAAACAGGGAAGAATTTGTTGAACATTCAGTATTTCCAAAAAAAAACCAAGTCTAACAATTGGGCATTATTAAAAACACATTATTTCAGATATAAGAAGAACCGACCGGTAAATAGTTTTGTAATTGATGAAAAAACTAAGAAGACTATTTATGTACAGAAATACGAATATTTACATCATACTTTCTAATGACTTATCGGTAGCTGGGAAGATTAAATTAACCACATGTTACCGTTTATAAGAGGGCATTTTGAAATGGAGTAAACGGAAAAATAGAGATCCAGCCAACTTGGTGATCCTATTCCGTTTGCTGTTTTTATTTTATTAACTGCTTTACTTCAAAAATTGATACCCTTTGAGAGCTAACTATAAAATGGTTGCCAATCTCAAAATCTTCCCCTTCCTCCACCGCCACTCTGTCTCGACTGCTGTCGTCCCTGCGATGCTGGCGCCTTATTCCCTCCATTCCCTTTTCCACCTCCGAACTTCTGCAACCTGTAATTGAATGACACCAAAAAATACCTCGCCAGCCTGTTACTCCTGCTGTCAATGATCATCGTTTCCTCGATCGTTCTTGAAATGCCGGTATTCTCATTGAACAGGTCAAAGCCCTGCAAACGAACAGTAGCCAGTTTATTCTTCAGGAAACGGTATTCTGCATACACATTCAGAATAAGCGGATTCGCATTCACATTACTGCTGAAGTTATAGTTGATCACTTTGGAGAGATCATATCCCAGGGTGAGATCCTTGAAGAAATAGTTCTTTCCATTAACGCCGAGGTTCAATGTCCGCGCTTTGGTTGTATTCGTATAGGTTGAATATTTAGTGGTGGTCCGGTAGATCGTATAATCTGCTGTCACGCCTGCATCCATTACATCATTGATATCTACACGCAGTGTTGTACCGGGGCGAAGGTTCAGGTTGCTTCCGCGGTTACGCTGGTTATCCGTATAGGAAATATTATTGCTGTAGCTGGCATTGAAATTGACCGTTGCAGTAAATTTCCTGTTGAAGAAGGGTTGCGTGTATGAACCATTTCCATTCACGTGATAAAAACCATTTGTATTCAGGTACGAAACGGTGCGGCCTGTACCAGATGGATTGTTCACTCGGCTGTTCACGATCTTATTGTCTGTTTGGTCGAATGATACATTGGAAAATAAGGAACGTCCTGATTTGTTATCAAACTTGTTATACTGCAAGCTCAGTCTCCTGGTCAGTTCTGCACGAAGATTTGGATTTCCTACCACGATATTGTTCAGGTTGGAACTGTCCACAACGGGCTGCAGCTGCATAAAATCCGGTTCGCGGCTTTGCCCGCCATACGTGAGCGTCAATGAATGGCTGCGTGCAAAATTATAAACGAACCGGGCAGAAGGGATCCAGTTCATGTTCCGGAAATTAGTATTGATGTTCTTGCCAACAGACTGCCCGCTCAGGGTGGTTGGTTGAGAGATCACCCCGATCACATAATTATACTTTGTAGAGTTTCCCTTCAGGCTTAGTCCGATCCTGTTGGTGACAAACTGATAATCGAAATGATTACTTTGAACGGGGTTAAGGTTTTGTTCGCCTGTGAAGGGATCCACATCATTTACGCCGCGCTGGTTCTCTGTTGCGGAGCGGTTCCATTCATAGTTCAATTCAAGTACAGTACGGTTATTGCCGGTCTGGTTACCGAGAGGCTCAGTATATGATACACGTGCAGTTGTACGTGTATTGCGGTTGGTGATATCAATACGCTGTTGCTGGATCGTATCCGCGACGATCACCGGGAAAAAAGTTGAGTCGGCATTCGTGTAATTGTTGCGGATATTTTGCAATGCATCCCTGTAAGAGTAGTTGAAGTTTCCGCTAAGATTCAGGTTACGGCCTTTTTTAGCGAATTTATGATTGTATGTAAGATCAGCTCCCGCATTCGGAGCAGTAGCACTATTGGCAGATCTGCTATCGTTCAATGTATAGTAGCCTTTCTGACTGATCGAAGAATTGCTATTGCTTTCGGAGGAGGAAGAAGATGTTGAAACAAATGGAGAGATCTTCAAATAATTCATCGAATCGATCTTGTATTCCATATTGAAAGTAACCCGGTGGTTATAATTGGAAGAATGGGAATTGCTGTTCCGTTCCGTAAAGCGGATATTCATCGGGTTGAAATCCTGTGTTTGGGATGTACTGATATTATCTGAGCTGCGGGAAGAGAAACTGTAGCTTCCGTAGACAGAGATCTTTTTTCCCCAGGTATCGCGGAAGTTCAGGCCGGCAGATCTGGTCAGGCTGATCCCGTTACCGCCGCCGCCGCCGCGTTCGGAACCACCGAAGTTCGCACCACGGGCACCACCGCCGCGTCCCCCGCCATTAAAGTTGAACGTATTTGCATTGGTGTTGTTGATGGAGCCGATAAAGGAGATCTGCCGTTCGCCGTTGAATACATTCGCCACCAGCGATCCCGCATAGCGGTCGTCCGTTCCTGCAGCAACCGTTGCACTACCGAAAGTTCCTTTGTTTTTATCCTTCCGTATGTTAATGTTGATGATCTTTTCCGGTTCGCCTGATTTGATGCCGGTAAGATTCGCCTGGTCGCCATAATCATCAATGATCTGGATATTGTCAATGATATCAGCCGGAAGATTTTTTGTGGCCGTCTGCACGTCTCCTCCAAAGAAGTCTTTGCCATTGACCCGCACACGGGCCACCGGTTTTCCCTGTGCCTGGATCTGGCCATCGGCACCGACAGTAACACCCGGCAGTTTTTTGATCACATCCTCTACAGGCGCTCCTTCGCGCACCTGGTAAGCACTCGCTTTATACTCAATCGTATCTTCTTTGACCGTGATGGGGTTCACCGATTTGACGATCACTTCTCCGAGCATGGAAGGCTCAGGGGCGAGTTGAATAGAACCCGCATTGATGGTTCCGCTTACAACCGCATATGTCTTAGAAAATGGAGTAAAGCCGATGTTTGTTATTTCAAGCTTAACAGAAGGAGAGGAGATACCTGATCTGCGGAGGGTAAAACTCCCGTCTCTGTCTGTAACAGCACCTGCGCTGTCTTTCCCCGCCAGCAATTTAACGGACGCACCGAAGATGGGTGAACCGCTGGAATCAGTAACGACCCCTTTGATAGAGACAGTCTTCTGCGAAAAGGCAGTCGTGAGAAAGATCATTCCAAGAACAAGAAAAACAATATGGCGATACATGCAGGATGGTTATGCAGTTTAGATGTTATTTATGTGCTATACTTTCGCCGGCCGGCGTGATTTTTTCCCGTTTGATCAGAAAGCGTTTAGCGTTAATAGTTTAATTGACAAATAAATTTTGTTTTCGACCTTGTTCTT
>JBEVKW010000489.1:0-18154 GCA_040509495.1 Chitinophagaceae bacterium
ACCACTCTATTATGAAAGTATTGATCATCGAGGATGAAGAACTGGCAGCAAAAAAGCTTCAGAAAACCCTCGCCACTGTAGAACCAGCCGCTGAAGTGGTTGGTGTGATGGACAGCATCCGCTCTTCCGTGAACTGGCTCGAAACGAATGACAGCCCCGATGTAATATTGATGGATATCGAACTCGCCGATGGGCAGAGCTTCGAAATATTCGATCGCACCGCTATTAAAAGCACCGTGATCTTTACCACTTCCTATGATGAATATGCTTTGAAGGCATTCAAAGTAAGCAGCGTAGATTACCTGCTGAAGCCGATCCAGAAAGAAGATCTGCGCGGTGCACTGGAAAAATACCGTGGCATGAAAAGTCTTTATGGCGGCAGCGTGGAAAACCGGGATCCACTCAATGTGGAAGGTTTGGTAAAACAGCTACAGGAAAAATTACAACCGAAAGAGTACCGGAAACGCTTCCTTGTCAAGCATGCGCAGAAACTCGTAAGCATCGAAGTGAACGATATCGCGTATTTCTATAGCGATGGGCGTTTAAACTTCTTCAAAACAGCGGACAATAAAAAGTTTGTTGTTGACTATATCATGGATGAGCTGGAAGACATGCTTGACCCGGAAAAGTACTTTCGCATCAGCCGTTCATTCTATGTATCCGTTAACAGCATTGACCAGATACACGACTACTTCGGCAACAGGCTGATCCTTCACCTCAATCCTCCGGTCGACAAAGAAGCGATCGTAAGCCGTGAAAAAGTAACGGAGTTCAAAAAATGGATGGGAAAATAATCCGGCTCTTCTGTATACATCAAATCGAAAAGGCTTCGCTGAAGATCAGCGAAGCCTTTTTTTTTCGCGCCACTTCAGATCAGCGCAGGAGTATCGCAAAGCACGCAACGGATTCGCAAAGCGCGCTAAGTAGGCCTTTGCGGACTTTGCGAATCTGTTGCGTGCTTTGCGATACTCCTAACCCCCGAATAAAATTTTAAACTAGAACTATAAGAACCTGCAGCAGTTCCCAGCGTAACATCAACAGTAACCTGTGAAAAAAACAGATGAGACATTTAACGTGGCCATCAAAGCCAGCACAAATTTGTAAACCTTGACTATTATCAACTTTTATTTATAGATGTAACAGGAATCCTTTGCAGAAACCATACATGTTGCCGCACGGAAATAATCAATGCACTTGTTTTCTCAGAATAAAAAGTAGTGATCCGCGACGTTGCAGCGGGAGATACAGAAAAAGCTGGCATGGGGGAGAAGAATATGCAATTCTTTAAATCAGGCTTCAAACCATCATCAAAGCATTAATCAAAAGTCAAAGGATAAGGTTTGACCATTAGCAATTGCGTAATGGTTGTATCTGCCAACGAAGATATTGGAGATTCCTATACTATTTTTGCAACTCGTTAGTATTTTTCGGAAGGAGTATCGTACGGCACGCAACGTACGCAGCATGGCTTGCGACACGCCGACCCCAGTAAAACTCAGACCTTAACCGATCAGATCGGCAGTTCCATCTTCACGATTGTTCCCGTATTAATTTCCGATTCGATATAGAAAGACGCGTTGATCGCGGAAGCACGTCTGCGCATATCACTGAGTCCGCGGCCCATCATGGCCACATTGTCCATTACAAACCCTTTTCCATCATCCACGATCATCATGATCAGCTTGGATTTTCTATGCCGGATGCTGATCTCCACCAGTGTTCCCGCAGAATGTTTGCCGGCATTACTTACAGCTTCCTTGAATACAGATAACAATTCATACCGGTGTTCCATGTTCAACCGAAGTCCCTTTACTGCCGATTCTACATCAAATCCTATATTGATGTCATAAAGGCTTTCGATCTCTCCCGCAAACACTTTCATCCGTTCTATTGTATCCGCCATTGTATCGGATTCCGGATTAATGCTCCACACCATATCATACATTGCCTGTACCATACGGCTGCTGGTTTCGCTTATCTGGGAGATATATTCTTTGGTTCGTTGTGTATCGGTATCCACTTTTGCCTTCGCCAGTTCGCTGGAGATATTGATATTGCTTAAGGAGTTGCTCATGTCTTCCGTCAGACTTGTCGCTATACGCGTCCTGATGCTTTCCGTTGCGCGGATCTTTTGCATACGCACTTTGTCGAGCCAGTACAATACACAAACGCCGGCCAGCACCAGTATTCCAAGAAACCACCATGTTTTCCAGAATGGAGGTTTTATATGGATCCTGAACTCCAGTAAGTTTTTTGAAGGTATTCCATCTGCGTTGGTGCAATAAGCCCGAAATGTATAATCACCCGGTGGCAGATAGGTATATACGGCCTGGTGGAATTGCCGCGACAATTGCCATTCTTCGTCCAGCCCATCCATTTTATAAAAGATCCCGTAACTGCTTTGAAATGTCAGTGGTGAGAATTCAAGGGTGATCGAATTCTGATCATGGTTGAGTTGCAATGCCGGTAACCGGTTCAACGAATCGAGGCTTAGCCACTTGCCCATAACGCCTATCCGTGTCATGCTGATCACCGGCGGTAAGTGAAGATTATTCTTTGCGATAGCAGCGGGATCAAAGATCATCCAGTCGCGCATTGTACCAAAACCAATGCGTCCATCATTGAGCAGTATGGAGGTTGCCGGAAAGAATGAATTTGTGTGCACACCGTCGCGTTCATTGTAATTCGTGACCACGTGTGTACTCATATTCACACTGCAAAGCCCGCTTTGTGTTGTTACCCACAAGTAGCCGAGCCGGTCTTTAATAATATTACATACGATACTCGAAGGCAGCTCAGAAGTGGATGGCATTCTCGAAACGGTCTTTGTATACACATTAAGCATGTTCAATCCTCCTGCGGCGATGATATAAAGGCTATCGCTGTAGCGGATCATATCATATACATCGTTCGAGAAGAGTCGCTTGCCTTTCGGTCCTTCTGCCGTGTAATTGTCGGCGATGGTATTGTCTTTGATATCCACCCTGAAGAGCCCGTTCTGCAGTACGCCTACCCAGAGGTTTCCTTTATTATCCGGCATCAAACGCATGATGCGGTTTTTAAATCGCAGCAGGTGGATCATTTTCTTTCCTGCGGAATCGAATTTTGCCACGCGGCCACTTTGTGTGCCAATCCACATATTTCCGTTCTGATCTTCCGTGATCTGTCTTACGATAGTAAGCCCGGCGAATACTCCCAGCTTTTCCGTTTTTCCCGTATGGCGGTGTATGATAGTGATAGTACCGTCTTCAGTTGCTTTCCACAGATCGCCGTTTGAACGTTGGAACAGGCAGGAAATGGCTTCATCTGTTTTTGAGGAACCGGTGATCGCATTTACCGGCAGCGGCTCCAGTTCCCGATTGAAGCGGAACATACCGTTGCCGGCAGTAGATGTTATGATCTCACCGTTGGCAGCCTGGCAGATGCCGGTTACTGCCTGGGGGTAAGTATATTTCGGTTCGCCCGGTCGTCCATTCAATACAGCATGAAAGAACTGGCGCGTTGGATTTACCCTGAACAAGCCCTTATTGGTACACACCCACAAATTATTCTCTCGGTCTTCATAAATACTTCTTACACCATCATACCGGATAGCGAACGGACCGGGAAGGTTTGATTCCACCAATTCAAAATTAGCGGCGCCTTTCCGCAGGCCGGCCAGTATATTCAATCCAAGCACCCAAACGGTTCCATCGGATTGTTCCTGTACATTCAGCATGCGGTAGTTGGGGTCTTTGATAATTGAAGAGATCTCCGCGTCCCATTCTTTTAACCTCCTATTCTTTATATCGACGCTGTAGAGTAATGTTTTGCGTCCGGAAGAGGAATGAGCCATCAGCCAAAGCCTTCCGGAATGATCGAAGGAAAGAAAGGTGATAAAACGCAGATCGCTGGTAGCAGATAAGACCGGATCATTACCCGGATTATGTCCGCGGAAGGACATTTCTCTTTTCTTCGCATCATATTTTACCAGGCCTGAATCGCAAGCGATCCAGTATACATTTGGGAGACTATCGGTTTGAACAAAGATCGGATTCCATCCTTTTGGCGTTTCTACCGGAACGTTGGACTGGTTGAATTCCCCTTTTGCTTCATCGTAGGTGAATACGCCGACCTTGTAAAGCAACAGCATCACTTTTCCATTCTCGTGGACCATCAGCTGGCTCACAACGGAATTACGCATCTCTCCGGCACCCCGGATCGGGACCTCATGATAAGTAAGATCAACCGGGTTCATATAGCCTATCTTATTTTCGTTGAACAGGAGCCACAACCTGTTCTTCTCATCCAGCTTCATCTGTTGGATATTATCGCTGGGTATAGACGTGCTGTCGTTTTCCGCATAGCGGAATGTAAGGAAGCGCCGGCCTTCGAAGCGTTGCAGGCCATCAGCGGTAGCGATCCAGATATAACCTGCATCATCCTGCTGAACGGCAACCGTTTCTTCCGAAACCAGGCCATTGCGGCCGCCAAGATTGGAAAACAGGAGGTCCCTGCGCAGTTGCGCCCCGGCATCAAATGCAAGAAAAATCAGGAATAGGAAGAATATGGAGCGCATGCGTGTGGTTAAGCAGGTCAAATATAGCTATTGACTTACCAAACAGGAAGAATGGGCTGATGAACTGCCGCTATCTGAGATGGACTGTACAAAACGACTGATGATATGTTTTGGCATTGTGGTCATACATTTGTGGCACCTATGGCTACACAATCAGTGAAAACACCATCGGCACAGCAGTCGATCAGTTCCTCGCTTACCATGCTGATGGCTGTCACCTGCGGCCTTGTGGTGGCGAATATCTATTACAACCAGCCCCTGCTGGCAGAGATCGGCCGGAGTTTCAACGTGCCGGACAGTACAGTCAGCCTGCTGGCAACGTTCACCCAGGTGGGTTATACGATCGGGTTGCTGTTTGCCGTTCCACTGGGTGATAAGGTTGAGCGGAAAAAGCTCGTGCTGGCGATGCTTGCCATTGCCTGTGTGGCGATGCTGGGATCGGCAATGGCTCCGCGTTTTGAATGGATGCTGGCGGCGGGGCTGATCACGGGCATTTTTTCGGCGGTGCCGCAGGTACTACTGCCCATGGCTGCACAACTGGCTGGCGATCACGAAAGAGGAAAAGTGGTAGGAAAAGTAATGAGCGGTCTGCTGATCGGGATCCTTCTTTCCCGCACCATCAGCGGATATGTGGGTGCGCATTTTGGCTGGCGGATCATGTTTGGTGCAGGAGCTGGCATCATGGTGATCCTGTCGATTGCCCTTGCAAGATTTCTGCCTGTCAGCCAGCCAACTTACCAGGGTAGCTATGCCAGCCTGATGCGATCGCTTGTAACGCTGGCAAAAACATTACGGCCACTTCAGAAATCAGCACTTACGGGCTGCTTTATGTTTGCGGCTTTCAGCGTATTCTGGACAACCCTCGTATTCTTTCTGGAAGGAGCTCCTTATTTCTATGGAAGCGATATGGTTGGTTTATTCGGCCTGATCGGCGCCTGCGGCGCGCTGGCTGCACCACTGGCGGGAAAAAGTGCCGATAAAAGAGGCCCTCAATTCACCATCAACCTGGGCATACTGGCAGTATTTGCCTCCTATATCCTGCTTGGTCTCGGCGGAACCAACCTGATCGTACTGATCGTTGGTGTGATCATCCTTGACATCGGAATGCAGGTAACACATATCTCCAACCAGTCACGCATCTTTGCATTGCTTCCGGAGGCAAGAAGCCGGATCAATACCGTTTATATGACCTCCGCTTTCATCGGAGGATCTGCCGGGTCTGTTGCAGGGAGTCTTGCCTGGACCAGCGGTGGATGGATCGCCGTTTGCGCCACCGCACTCGGATTTGTCACTTTAGGATATCTTGCACAAAAACTCAAGTAACCCACCCGCATGCAGCAATCAACCACCGCAAAGTATAAAACCGTACTCATCCTTGGCGCCAATTCAGATGTTGCCAAAGAAACCATTCCTCTGTACCTGGAAAAAGGATACAATGTAATTGCCGCTTCGCGCAGCACTGCCACGCTTGATGAATTTGTGTCTCAACGAAAGATAGATCCCGCCAGGGTTTCCATTCTTTATTTTGATGCAGAAGCATTTGACACCCATGCATCATTCTATGAAAACCTTCCTGTTAAACCCCATATTGTCTTATACGCTGCAGGTTATCTGAAACATAATGAGGAAGCATTGCTCGATTTTGAAGGCAGTTTCAGGATGATGAAAGTACATTATGCCGGTGCTGTTTCCATTCTTAATCTTGTGGCGATGGATCACAACAACCCGCACCTGGAGAGGATCATTGGCCTGTCGTCTTTATCAGGTGTGAGAGGGCGTAAAAGCAATTTCATTTATGGAAGCACTAAATCTGCTTTCACACAATACCTGGCAGGTCTGCGGCAATATCTTTTCCCGAGAAGGATCGTCGTGAATGTGATCGTTGCGGGATATATCAGGAGCAAGATGACCAAAGGGTTGGATCTTCCTGAGTCGTTGATGCTGGAACCTTCTTTTATTGCGAAAGCCGTGGTGAATGCGGGAAAGAACCTGATCATCGTGCCGGGTTTTAAATGGAAGCTGATCTACCAGGTGCTGAAGGCGATGCCGGAAAAGCTGGTGGCGAAGCTGCCGTAAAAAAGCTGGCGGAGTAGGAACGCGGCGGTCGCTACGAACCGCAGCGGACGCGGCGAAATACCATATTTTTCCCGCCTTTTTCGTTGCGTTCGCCGCGGTGCGCCGCGACCGCCGCGTTACTCCTACGCCAATCAAAGAAAGCCTGTCTCTATTCCGCAAACTCCACCATCAAACAGTCTCCCTCGAACGTCCGTACAGACTTACCTCCTTTTCCGGGTGTTGTAGTTCCGATCGTTACATTGCCTCCTATTCTCCTGACCGTTAACGTTTCTTCATAAAACACTTTCCCGGAAACTCCCCGAACTTCTATCGCATAACTCCCAGAAGGCAGATACTCTTTCAAACAAGCCTGTTTCGAAGAATCATTCCCGCAATTTGGCGCAGATGACAGATAAGGGATCAATCCTTTTTGTTTGCCTTCTATAAAAAGAAACCGTTCTTCTCCCGGGATACTCGTCCAGAAATAGGTATCAAACCCTTGCGTGTACATGACCTCACATCCGCTCAGCAGACTGAGCAATACAACACCGATCAATACTTTTTTCATCAGTTATTGATTGCTGTTTTTCTGACGAAGAAATAATAGGCGAGGTAGCCAAAGGCAATAGCAAAACAAACGATCGCGATGGAATGAATGCCCAAAGGTTGCGTCATATTGACCACGGTAAAGCCTGCGCCAACACTAAGAAAGATAATGAACCATTTCATCGTCAGCGTTTTTACATCTTTTGTATTTGACTGGAAGAATTGACGGGCGAGTTCGTCTGAAACACCTTTATCCAGCATCCGTCGTTTCAACCGATGGTCAAGTATCTGACGGATCAATGTCAGTATGAATGAGCCGATCAGGTACATTCCTGTGAAAATAATTACAGCCCGCATAACTTCTTCAGGTACCGGAAGAACGTTTCTGTAGCCAGGTTCGCCCTGTGCATTAACCATAACCGTGCTCAGCAATATGGCGGCAAGTAGTGATAGCTTTTTCATGCTTGTATTTTTAATCATTTATATAATCTGACGTAAGGATGAAACGAATGTTTCAATTATTCAAAATTCAATTGTTTTAATTGCTTCCGGTAAGCTGCATACATTTCAGATACACTGATAACAATAAACGTGACAGCTGTCACACCTACCATACCCATCATCCACGGAGACATACTTTGCAGCGCACTGCTTTTCTTATCATCAAACAACAGGAAAGGAAGACCGATCAATCCGGCAAGCACTGCCAGTGCAGCCATCACTGCGGGGATGCGGTTCAGTCTTCTTTTCTTCGCAGGCAATTGCGGCATTACCAGTTCAGCCACATCAAAATCAAATGAGGGCTTTGGCATTTGCGCTACACTGCTGAACAATGAAGCATACATATTCACGTTCGCCTGGCATGCCATGCATGTTTGCATATGCTGTAATGCCACCTCATCCAACTCCACTTCTTTCAATACGTGCAATTGTATATCCTGTTCAGATACATGTTCTGTGATCATAACTCTTCCCTTTTATAGTTGAGCAATAGATTTTCTTTCAGCGCTTTTCTTGCGCGGAATAAATAGCTTTTCACCGTTCCTTCAGGCAGGCTGGTGATGGTCCCGATCTCCTGGTAGCTCATCTCTTCCTGGTGATATAAAGTGATCAATGTGCGGTGAATGGGTGATAATTTTTCCATGGCTTGTTGCACAAGCGCCGAACGTTCCTTCTGAAAGATCCTGCTATCGGATTCTTCCGTTGCCACGGCTTCACCGGCAACATATGTTTCGGCCTCATCATCGGCCGAGCCATAACCGGGCAGCAACAACTGTTTTGCACGCAGATAGCTGATGCAGGCATTGTAGGTGATCTGCCCGATCCAGGTAGAAAGTTTTGACTGATACCGGAAGCCAGAGAGATTCCTGTAAACTTTCAGATAGATGTCCTGCACCAGGTCTTTACGGTCTTCCGCCCGCGGGATCATCTTAAAAACCATCTGCGCCACCAATGCCTCCGTTTGCTGGATGATAACGGCGAAAGCCTGCTTATCTCCATTCAACACTCTGTCGACCAGGTGCTTGTCCGGTATATTATGCGGAAATGGTAAACTCACTGGGGCATGAGACGGGGCGGTGATGTAATTGTTGCAAAAAAAGCAAAAATCTTTTGATCCGTCGACGGTTACCCGTTATGGGTTGAGCATATGTTCAACGTTTGAGCAATTAAAGTCGCGAAAGTAAAATTTCCCGGACAGCGTACAACGGGCTAAGCACGACGACTCAACCTTCCAGTTCCGCCGTCAATTCCCGGTTGTACTTGTTGCGGTACTGTACGGGTGAAAGCCCGGTGATACGTTTGAATGTTACACGAAATGCCTTTGGATCAGTGTATCCGACATTATACATTACCTCGGTGACGTTATGCCTCGATTTTTCCAGGCTCAGTTTGGCCGCTTCGATCTTTACGCGCTGTATATATTCAACTACAGTATTAGATGTTGCTTTTTTAAACCGGCGTTCGAGATTGCGTCTCCCGAGGGCGAGCATTCCCGCAAGCTGATCTACGGTGATGCGGTCCTGGAAATTCTTTTCTATGAATTCCTGCGCTTGCTTAATAGAATCATCTTCATGTTCTTTTTGTCCACGGAAGATGGTAAAAGGTGATTGACTGTCTCTCTCGATATCTATCTGAAAAACTTTGGACACAAATATGGCCATTTCCCTTCCCGCATATTTTTCTACAAGGTAAAGGATAAGGTTCAGGTAAGAGTAAGCGCCACCGCTGGAATAGATCCCATATTCATCTGTAAGGATCTTATCAGCCACGAGGTTTACATCGGGGAACATCTTTCTGAAATCGTTTGCCGCCAGCCAGTGTGTGGCGCAATTGCGGCCTTTCAACAGACCTGTTGAGGCTAAAAGAAAAGCGCCGAGGCAAAGACTTGCGATCTCAGCGCCCTGTTTGTACTGATCGATGATCCAGGGAAGAAAGGCTTCATTATCTTTGATCGCCTGCTGCAGATCTCCATGCACAGCAGGGATGATCACCAGGTCGGTTTTTGTCACATTATCTATCGTCCAGTCAGAGGTAACAGTATACAATCCATTGTTCAATGGAGTCTGGGTGGTGATGCCAACGAGTTGCACGGTAAACAAAGGCGACCTTCCCATTGAAGCCGCGAGATCATTTACTTCGGTAAATAATTTATGCGGACCCTCAATGCTTCCCATTATAGCGCCTTTGGGAACCAGGATAGATACATTTTTCATATCCTAAAAATACGGATATCGGTTGTCGCGATCAACACCTGTGAATGGCGGGAATGACCTCGGGCAGGGCAGATGGCCGATGGCCAATGGCAGATGGCCAAGGCAGATGGCCGATGGCCAATGGCAGATGGCAGATGACCGATTATCAAACATTTAAATCGAGATGTCTAATGAGGACTGAAGTTGTAATAATAACTTCAAATGCTTTATTTAGGTTTGGAACTGTTCTGACCAAGTACACCAATTCGGTCATCGGCCATCGGCCATCTTCCTAATACATCACGACCTCTGTCTTCTTCTTCCTGTTCCACTTATACTGATGCGTCCAGTAAGAAGCTTTCATTGCGAGAATACCAATGCCGGCACCGAGAAGAACATCGCTGATATAATGGCGGTTATTGGCCATCCGCATCAGTCCGACAGAAGAGGCCATGCCATAAGCTGCATATGGCATCCATGGCCAGCGGTCCTTATATTCCATGCTGAGGAAAGTTGCAGTTGCAAATGCCTGCGCTGTATGCCCGGACGGGAATGAAAAACGATCGGATCCATCCGGCCTGAGTTGGCTGGAAAATTCTTTTATCAATCCCACTGTGCTCAGCATCATGAATTCTCCTTTGAGAAGTATGGCTGTCCGGTTTGCAAAATCATTTTTTGCTTTAAAACCCATGGCATCGAGCCCATAAACGATCCCGATAGGCGCGTACTGAAGATAATTGTCGATATGGGTCCTGAAATCGGGCATATGCTCGTTCCGCTGCCGCTTGATGACATTTTTGATCGATTTGTCAGCATTGCCGCTGGCAGCAAGCCCCAGTCCCACCATCACCACCGGCACATTCAACTGCCTGATTGAAAACCTGTTCCGCTCTAGCGATGGCAGCTTTACCAGGCTGTCACCAACCTGCTGGCAAAAGCCACATTGAGCTATCATTAAAAAAAAGGAGGAAACGAATGCAAGTCTTTTCATGTGAATACGCCGGAAGATAAGCCGGAATGGCAAATAACGCACACTTCCCGGTTTTAAGTATAAAAGGGAAGTTAAAAAAGAAACGGGTGCGGGAATTGGGAGGTTTCAGCGTTCCAAAGGTTCCAAACCTACCAAATTTACCATCTCTCAAACCACCTCATCCCCCCTCAACGCTTTCTCCATATTCCTCAGTTGGTGGAGGTGACGCTGGGTGTGGATGACGAAGAAACTGAGCCACTCGAAGCGGGTGAGCGGCCCGGAGCCGGGGAATTCGAATGAAAGGCAGGTTTTTGAGAGGTCGAGCGTGGTTGCGGCTTTCCTGATATCAGTCCAGCGGCTCTTTAACAATCGGCAAACCTCGCCTTTATTATAATGATCTCCCCGCGGGTAAATAAAGTCGGGGGATTGCATTTTCGTGGAAAAGTCAAGGAACAGCGCCCTGATCGACTCCACCATCGCCGCCGGATCACGCGAAGTATCAGCCGTTTCTGCATACAATGTTTCAATGCCATAGGATTTTTCAAGATGTTCGGACAGCTGGCCCGGCGTCCAGCTTCCTTCAAAAGGAACTGTATTCAACTCTTCCTGCGTCAACGATCCGTAGGCGTCGAGCAGCGTCGTCTCGGTAATGTCTATCTGGGCTAACAATTCTTCTTGCATAAAATGTTTTGTACAACAAACCTAGCCAGATCGTTGCGATAAGACCATGGCCGATCACGGCAAATTCCAGTATCAATCCGACAATCAGGAGAAGCTGTATACACCAATTCCGCAAAATACGCAGATCAGGTTACCGATCAACCCGCATATAAAAAGAAGGTATCCAAACCGTCCATACCATCATGTACTCAATACACATTAAGACATATTCCTTACATTTGCCCCACCAGCGCCTGCCGGCTGCATTTTTTCTCATCATCAAACTAACGATATGCGCCAAACAATTGCGTTTATTATTCTTCTTTTCAGTTTTTCAGTAACTCATTCCCAGGATCTTCAATCGCCCGATAAAAACCTCCATTTGCATTTTGCATTAGGGGCACAGGGAGCGCCGACTTATGATCTTGTTTACAAAAGCAAAGAGGTGATCCGTACCAGCAAGTTGGGACTTCAGCTCGTAAATGACACTTCGCTTCTGCAGAATTTTTCGATCACAGATACATCACGCCGCAGTTTTGATGAAACCTGGAAGCCGGTCTGGGGTGAGGTGAAGGAGATCCGCAATCATTACAATGAACTGGCAGTTACTTTAAGGCAATCAACCACCAACCGTGTATTGGTCATTCGCTTTCGCTTGTTTAATGACGGGTTAGGATTCCGTTATGAATTTCCTGAGCAGAAGCATCTTGCCTACTTTATCATAAAGGAGGAGCGCACGCAGTTCGCGCTTGCGGGAGATCATAAAGCATTCTGGCTGCCGGGTGATTATGATACTCAGGAATACAGTACGGTCACCTCTAACCTGTCTGAAGTCCGCGGAAAAATGAAAGCGGCGGTAACGCCGAATGCTTCACAAACGCCTTTCTCCCCTACCGGCCTTCAAACGCCGCTGATGATGAAAAGTAAAGATGGGCTGTATATTAATATCCATGAAGCGGCTTTACTGAATTACTCGTGCATGTCTCTCGAGCTGGATGATAAGAATTTTATTCTTGAATCAGTACTGACACCGGATGCGGTGGGCAACAAAGGATTTATGCAGGCACCGGCACAAACACCCTGGCGGACGGTGATCGTGAGTGATAGAGCGGGTGCTATTCTTGAATCAAAACTGGTATTGAATCTGAATGAGCCCACAAAGTATACGAATACATCGTGGATCAAACCGATCAAATACGTAGGTGTTTGGTGGGAAATGATCACGGGTAAAAGTTCATGGTCATACACCAATCTTGAAAATATCCAGCTTGATAAAGTTGATTATACAAAAACCCCTCCTAACGGCACACATGGTGCCAATACAAAACACGTAAAAGAGTATATCGATTTTGCAGCACAACACGGGTTTGACGCGGTGCTGGTAGAAGGCTGGAATACCGGCTGGGAAGACTGGTTCGGCAAAACAAAAGATTATGTGTTTGACTTTGTCACTCCGTATCCTGATTTCGATGTAAAAGAACTGCACCGGTATGCCGCCGCCAGGAATGTCAAGATCATCATGCACCATGAAACATCCTCTTCGGTCAGGAATTATGAACGGCACATGGACACCGCTTACAAGTTCATGGTAGAAAATGGCTACAATGCCGTGAAGAGCGGTTACGTCGGCAATATCCTTCCGATCGGCGAACATCACTATGGGCAGTGGCTGGTCAATCATTACCAGTATGCTATAGAAAAAGCCGCCGGTTATCAGATCATGGTCAATGCACACGAAGCAGTCCGCCCTACCGGCTTGCATCGTACTTACCCAAACCTGCTTGCAAATGAAGCGGCAAGGGGAACAGAGTACGAATCATTCGGTGGCAACAATCCGGATCACACAACGATACTGCCATTTACCAGGCTTATTGGGGGACCGATGGATTATACTCCCGGCATTTTTGAAACAAAGATCATCAAGTATAATCCCAATAATAACTCCTGGGTAAGAAGTACATTGGCACGGCAGCTGGCTTTGTATGTAACAATGTACAGCCCGCTGCAGATGGCAGCAGACCTGCCGGAAACATATAATAAGTTTCTGGATGCCTTCCAGTTCATCAAAGATGTGGCCGTGGATTGGGATGATACCAAAGTCCTTGAAGCTGAACCGGGCGACTATATCACGATTGCGCGGAAAGCTAAGGGAAGTAACAGCTGGTTCATTGGCAGCACTTGTGATGAGAACGGCCGTGAGTCAACCATCACATTCAATTTCCTGGACGCCGGAAAAAAATACATTGCAACGATCTATGCCGATAAGGCCGATGCGCATTATGATACGAACCCGCAGGCTTACGAGATCCGCCAGGTGATCGTTACCAGCAAATCCAGGTTGAAACAATATACAGCACCGGGCGGCGGTTACGCGATCAGCGTGATCGAACCTAAAACTGAAGCAGACCTGAAAGGATTGAAAACCCTGAAATAAACATTCATGACTGCGAAAGAGGATTAGAATCCAATGTCGTTTAGTCAGGCAGCCCCGGAGCGTGCCTTACTGCCATGTCAACTTACGGTTTGACTGGCGTAGAAGTAATGCAGCGAACGCGGCGATACCCAGCGGACGCAGCGAAAACAGCCATAGAACATCTTGTTTTTCGCCGCGTCGCTGCGTTATTTCGGGGCTGTCAAATGATGCTGATCAAGAATGGTAAAAAAAACTTTCACAGAGACCTGTTTCTTTCGCATTAAATACGTGGATTTTACGCAATTGTATCCGCAACATTACTACCCGCATCGGTCCATCAGATAAAAAAAACCTTATTTCTTATTTGGCAGGTTACCGAATTGAATGATTTTACTCTTAAGATAAAAATGCTATCTGTTAGTTTTTTACCGAAAAGAGTCAATGAAGTAATTCTATAATCACCCCTTATGAAATCGTTTTTTATTGCGTGTACGGCCGTATTGATGGCCACCTCACACGTATCGTCACAATGTAACACTACTAATAACCTCGCTGTAAACCGGTTGGTTACGGCAACTTCGGAAGAAAATTCCGGCCGTCGTGCAGATTTTGCTGTAGACGGAAATACATCTACCCGCTGGAGCAGTGCCGCTTCAGATAATGAGTCGATCACTGTTGACCTGGGTTCCATCAAATCTCTCTGCCGGGTTGACCTTTTATGGGAATCCGCATACGGACGGAATTTTAATATCGACATCTCAACTGACGGGGTTAACTGGACCACCGCCGCGAGTATGACAAACAACTATTCAACCAGCAATGCGATACCTGTAACCGGTAGTGCACGTTATGTGAGAATGAGCGGGATCACCCGTGCTACTGGGTACGGCTATTCTTTATATGAGTTCCAGGTTTATGGCACTGCACCCGCACCTTCCTGTTCATCAAACCTCGCATTCCAGCGTACAGCATATGAATCATCCCAGCAGAACTCTTCTTTCCCGGTGTCTAATGTAAATGATGGTAATATAGACACACGTTGGAGCAGCGGCTTTACCGATAGTGAATATATGTACATTGATCTGGGTGCGAGATATCCGATCTGTTCCGTGGAGATCTTCTGGGAAGCTGCGTATGCAACTTCCTACCGCATCGAGCTTTCCATTGATGCGGTGAACTGGACAACTGCAACAACTGTCACCAATAATACCGATCTGCACAATACACTTACCATCACCGGAAATGCAAGGTATGTGAAGATGCAGGGAATAAGCAGGGCCACACAATACGGCTATTCAATCTGGGAAATGCGCGTGCTCGGCACATCGATCGTTCTGCCCGTTAAATGGGTTTCGTTCGCTGGTAGACTGGATAATGATAAAAAAGTAACCCTCGATTGGATAACGGCAGATGAATCGAACAATGCACGTTTTGACATCCTGCGTAAAGGAGAGAAAGATGCAGACTTCGTCAGTATCGGAAGTGTTAAGGCAACAACGCTTGCTTCAGTCGCCGGTCAATATAATTTCACGGATGTAAAACCATCTGAAGGTGTAAATTATTACCGGATCAAACAGGTAGACCAGAACGGCCAGTTCTCTTACTCCAAAACCATCAGCGTGGAAAACAGGAACTCATCGGCTGCTGTGCTGGTATATCCAAACCCGGTAGTTGCTCAGCTTTATATAAAGGAAGCAAACCAGCAGATCGATTACATTCGTGTATTCACCACAGACGGACGCAAAATGCAGGAGTTCAGCAATATTGCGAAAGGTCAAACCACAATGATACAGATGGGAGCATATCCAAGAGGTAATTATCTCGTGCAGATCGTCACTCCCAACGGCGTTGAGACCAAAAAAATCGTGAAAGAATAATTTGCAGACATAGGGTTAGTTTTAAAAAAGGATGCCTGCTTAAGCGGGCATCTTTTTTTTCGGTTGTGAATGGAGCTGGCTATTTAAGTGCTTCTCTTTTTAACGTGTGTAATGCCACGGGATCCTTGATCTGCCGCCTGCGTTCATTCTCTCTTTCAAAAGCTGCCTGGCTTGTCAAATTCAACTGATGAGTGTATGATCTTCCTTCTTTCGCTTTGCCATACAATTTGGAGATAGTGAACTGACTGAAATCAGTATGCTTGAAGTCAGCTAAAGCTGAATTCGCAATTCTTTTATTATCGACCCATACACCGTACTTCGAGGGATTTTTAAAATTTTCAAACTGGCTGGCAGTCGGAATATTCTTTGTCATCAGACGGGGAGGCCTTACAAAAATTACTTCCTGCATCATCTGTTGTGTTCTGCTCATTTTCGAAAAAAGCTCAATCATCCTTGGCTTGTTCTTTGGTGATGGCGCGGAAACCGAAACATTGCCTGTTTTATCCGGCGTTCTGTCCTGATCGATGAGTTTCCTGTATTCATCCATTTCAACCGTTGAAAGGCCATTTTCAGTACCTCCTATCAATTCTGATTCGGGAAAAAAACCAAGTGCCTCCGGTAAGTTTTTTTGTTGTTTCCCGGGAACAGTGTCACGGGTTTCAGCATGGCCGGATTTCTTCTCGCTCATCGGTGCTGCGGGAACCTGGGCAAGCGACCTTTCACAGAATAAAAGAACGGCAGCTCCGGTGACGGGTATCAGTAACAATGCCCTCAATAAGTTATACCGGGTCGGTAAAGAATGGGTGATCATGGCTAATCGTTTTTGGGTGATTTTATAATTGAAAGAACTTGTTATGCTGTAACTACGGGCACCAGCACTGATCTTTTCCAACAACAACAGCTGGTAACTTACAGGATCCTGGAACCTTGCAACCACAGACTCGTCAGCAAGGAATTCATGATTCAGTTGGATCGCTTTTTTGTATAACAATAAAAGAGGATTGAACCAGGCGAGTGCAGATAATAATTCAACCAATACAATGTCGACCGAATGATATTGCTTTACATGAGTAAGTTCATGATGCAACACCTCCGGCTCTAAACTTCCATTACGATAGTCTTTCTCGGCAACAAATACAAACCTGAAAAAACTAAATGCAGCCATAGGTTTCTTCAGTAGTACCAGGTTATATCCGGGAAAGGAAATCCGTTCATGCTGCCTTGCCAGCGAAAATAATCTGTAAAGGTTGATTGCGAAACGGAATAAAAATATACATACCACCACAACGTAAGCGAGCAACAACAAGGTTTCAACGCTGAAGCTGAAATATCCGCCTGTTGAGTCCTCAGCCATCAGCGGGAGACCTGCTGCAGTAGGAACTCCTTCTGACTGTTGCTCTTCGAACACCGGGAATACCGTTATCTCGTCAACAAACGTAATGGCAGGAATGATAAAGGAAGCCATCAACCCAAACAGCAGGTAGAATCTATTGAAATGCGCCATCTTCGCCTTTTCGAGCGCCATGTAATAAACAGCAAGGAAGAACGCAGAGCAAATGATCACTTTTAGCAAGTAACTCATCATTTCTTTTTCTTTTTAATTTCCTGGTTAATGATCTTTTTTAACTCTTCCAGTTCATCAGTGCTAAGGTTTGCATTGGAAGTGAAAAAGGACGCAAACTGCAAAGCCGAATCACCAAAGTAATCCTTCACCATATCTCCGATATGCTTTGAAAAATAATCGTCCTTATTTACCAGCGCGAAATATCGCCGGGAATTTCCAAGCAGTTCATAGCCAACAAACCCCTTATCCTGCATACGTTTTAGCAATGTGGCCACGGTGGTGGCAGCAGGTTTGGGATCAGGATGAGCTTCTATGAGGTCTTTCAAAAAAACTTTCTCCTGTTGCCAGATCAGTTCCATCAGTTGTTCCTCGGCCTTTGCAAGTTTCGTCATTCTACAGTTGTATTTCTTGTTCTACAAACATAGAATATAATTTCAGATCGTCATCTTTTTTTTCCTGCGGCGTATCTACGGAGGTTGCAGGATCCTATTTTACAAATCTGATCGAAGTATCATTGGATGTAAGGGAAAGTATTTCCTGCAGCGAGGAATATGGAGTTAATGAACAAAAGAAAGAAATACCCCAGCTAGATCCCAACATCCTCTTTTTCCTTGTTTGCGTTTCAGCCAACAAGAAGGCCGCTACTTTCGTAGCGGCCTGGTCTCTTTAACTGGACGGTAAAAAGAGTGAGTGACATTGGATTTTAACCCGGTTTGGTTAGGACCGGCGGTTTTTTGGATGTTGGATAGTTGTGGTTCTTCTCTTGGATATTGGATGGACTGATATTTAACTATCACTCAACTGCTGATACAAACATA
>JBEVKW010000490.1:0-12743 GCA_040509495.1 Chitinophagaceae bacterium
ATATAGGTAGCCAGTTCATAGACGTGGGTAGCAGTACGAGCAATGATAGGAGTAAGTTCTACTACTTTTGCCTTTGCCTCGTCGCTTCCAACGTTTAGAACAAGCGCTAGAACAAAGATAGCAGCGCTATTACGATAAGCTCTGCCGTTAATAGAGACATCAGAAACAGTGTTAAGTACCAGTGCCCAATCTCGGCGAATAAGTCCCTCAAGCCAAGATACGTTCTGCTGAGTAAGATCCTCTTCGTTAACATAGTAGGTTCCTCCATCGGTCCCAAGGATCAGGAATCGCTCAAGACGAGACTGGTCAGAAACCTCGAAGACAAATCCTCCGGTGTTGTTCTTAACCTGTCGGTTGCTTGCCGGAGTAGAAACGTTCTGGACATTGCGATACTTCTTAAGTGCAGTCACCTGGACTACCCTTTCTTGTTGGAACTCAAAGAGTTCTGTGAATATTTGGGTGAACTTCGGGGTTTGCTGTGCTTCCATTACACTACAGGGGTATGTAGAACCCCTGCTAGGACTCGAACCTAGTCTAGTCTATTAGAATTAGATAACCGAATTTCGATCGACTCACAAAGCAACGCGGAGGGATTCGAACCCTCACCTCTCTCCTGGTGGATAGAACTCTACCTATTAAGCTACGCGCCCCCCAAGTTGCGTATCTTGGGCTGTCTGAATACGTGTATGTTGATGACGGTGGGATATATATGACTGCTGCTCTGCCAAATGAGCTACAAGCTTTTCGCCTGATAGGATTCGAACCTACTACGTGCAGTTTAGAAGGATAACCCATTGTCTTCGACACGTAAGAAGAACGGAGATAGCGACTAATAAAGGATGTCGGTCGCTGAACTAGCGTTAAGCTATCTCCAAGTACAGTGGACGGGGCTCGAACCCGCACAAATCCTGATTGAAAGTCAGGGCACTTTGTCCGTTTGTATACCACTGCATGTAGCGTGTATGTATCTGTATCGGGCATTTGTTTTTCGACATATGAAAGGATAACCGATAACATTCGACACGCTATTAAGTTTGCGGAACGCCAGATGTCTTCCAACATCTTTTAAACCCTAGTTAGGTTGCGTTCCTAAGTTTGCGGGGTTGGTGAAGGGTGACCCGTCCCACCCAGCCGAAGCTTCCTACCTTACTTACCATTGAGTGTTCAGGTAGTCCCATATTTTTGTTATTCAAGGTGCTTGTCGACACCCATATTTAACGGTACCTGACTCCGACAAGTTTGTCAAGCCGTTAGGCGAATAACCGCCCATATATTATGTACTCCTGACAGGAATCGAACCTGCACCCTTGCGGACCAGGACCTAAACCTGGCGCGTCTGCCTATTTCGCCACAGGAGCTTGTGGTGGGCATCACGGATCTTAACGGGGTCTGATTAATTCATCTCTCCCACTCCCCTATACCCTCTGTCGACTTTTCAGAACTTCTTTTCAGTCAGCAGCATTTAGTTTTGAACTCCATCTTACCTGTCGCAGGGACGAATCCGAACGACAACCACCCTGTCACGACATCTTGCGAGGGTACCTCGTGACCACCATAGCCTCAGATGGAGTAGCATTCGATTTTCTGGTCGGATAATCGAGAACCGGTTTCTTTTGTGTTATGTAAGTACTATAGCACGTCTGACGACGCTTGTCAAGCGGTGTGGCCTAGGTCACTGATCTTCAGGCTTCTTCTTGAGAATCTTCTTGATGGTTTCTTTGTCAATTTTCTGGCGATCCTCGCCAACAGGCTTCTTCTTGTCAGCGTCTTCTTTGCGGTGCTTACCTGGCATTAGATTAGGCCCTGTCTCTTAGCTTCTTTTTCAAGAAGGTGCTTGTATGCAGCCGGGTGCATGGTGTCTTTAAGCGGAATTGCTCCGCGACCCTTGATTCTAAAATCGCTTGGTCGTTGACTTTTCATACGGGCATTTTCACGCTCGTCTACTGCCTTACGAACCTTAGCTGCATCGCGGTTAACGATATCTTTAGCAGCCGCAGTAACAGCAGCGAAACCCTTTTCCCCAAGAGCCGCACGCTGTGCGTCCTTGTTCATCTTCTTGAGATCTTTCGGAGAGATGTTAGGAACCTTGCCCTTTTTAAGGGCTTCTTTAATCTGCTTATCCGAAAGTTCATCTACCGGGATAGACTCACTCTTCCCGCCAAATAACCATCCCATTAGTCGTCCTTTTGTAGTTTACGAATTTTCTTTGCCTGAACACCTTCAAAAGAAGACTTAGCATTATGGCATTTCTGGCAAAGAGTTTGGAGTTCTTCGTCTGTTACCTGTTCGACTTTAGTGTACCATGTCGGGATGATGTGGTCAACGTGCTTCGCGTCACTCGCTCCGCATAGTTGGCATTTGTAATCATCTCGGTAAAGTACTCTACGTCTTTGACGTTCCCATTCAGCAGATTTAAGGAACTCTCGTTCCCTTCTATTCTCCCACGGGATTCTTATCGGCTGATGATCCTCGCACTTGCCCTTCGCTATCACCGGTTTCCTGCACGTTGGAGAGCAACGCATTGGCGCTCTTGGCATTACTCCGCCTCTCCCATGCAGAAACAAACTGGCTAGCTACTAGCCCAGCGACAAAGATTCCAAAAATCCAAACAACTTCCACGTTGCTCTTTTCCTTCTCGTTAGGTGTATAAGGGCCTACAGTTAGATTAGCGCTTGCCTAGAATGTAACCAATAATAATTCCTAGTAGAAGAGTGAAGAGTGCTGGGTTGTCACTCAGGAACTTGACAACACCGTTAATCATCTCGTCCATGGTAGAAACCTCTCTGGTATCAAATGTTGTGAGACCATCGTAGCACGCTCAGGCGCGCCTGTCAAGGGTCTTTGTATTGTAGTATTGTACCTACAATAGGAGCCCACTCCTCGCCTATGCGGCTCGTTCTGGCAACTTTGTTGCCTGCATCGGCAAAGAATTGGGGGTTTCAACTAAAAGATCTAAGAATATTTATCCATCCCTCTTGAAGAGGGATTCTATTTATTTAACTTTTGTTTTTTTATTTCTTGAATCACTCTGAAACTAAGCTCCACGGTAGAAGACCAGGAGGTCCGAAGCAAGGATCTGTGCTGTACCTCACAGGGCTTGTGCTAAGGTCTGACCTATGATACGCTTCGCGTATGAAAGTTGCAGCCCCGGAGGGCTGGGTCGTAGTAGAGACTCCATGCCAAGAAGATCCTGATCTTTGGTTTTCTGATAATGAAGGAGTTAAAGAACAGGCTAAAAATATTTGTGTAAGTTGCCCACTCCAAAGTAAGTGTATGGCTACGGCCACTGAAAATAGGGAGAGGTATGGGATTTGGGGAGGAAAAGACTTCTCTAAGGTTAAGCTGCCAAACCTAGATCCTACCATGTGCCGCAAGGGTCTTCACAGGCTGCCCGAGGAACGTAAGAATAATCAGTGCCCTGAATGCCGTGAGGCTACTCAAAAGGCTTACCATGCTAGGCAGTCTCGGGACCAGACACCAAGGTACCTGAGAAAACTTGAGAAGGATAGGGCTAGAGGAAACAAGAACGCTTCTAGGCACAAGAATGTTATTGGTGGAAAGTGCAAGTCCGGACACAATCTAGTTGAAGGCGCATACAACATCAGGGCATACGATGGTGCCATTGTGTGCAAGAAGTGCCTACATAAGTCTAAAGTCAGCGTAGTCGGGGTTGGAACTGCACGAGATCTTAATATGGGAAGTAGGAACCACGGGTGATTGAAGTACTAGCACCAGACATTAACAGAGTAGTCGAGAATGCGCTACTCTACACTAACAAAAAGGCTATCCGACTCCAGGAAGTTTTCTTCGTGGTGAACGATGGCAAGTTCCAGGTCTTCGCGTGTGATGATTATATTGCCGTGGGGGATTGGTTCGAGATTGACTCGAAAGACTCGAAAGAGTTTGCTCTTTCTGTTGAAGATGCTGAGAAGTTTCTAGCCTTCATCAAGAAGGACAAAAAGGTAGTCCACAAGTCAACCATCAAGGTTCAGTTCTACAGCACTTACGTCAAACTTACCTCAGATGATGAGGCAGAGAAGTTCGAATACACTGAACCTAGTTATGACGCCTGGGATCTGGTCTTCCAGATGCTAGCCGAAGAGGATCAGGATCTAAAACCTGTTCTAGAGTTTGCCGTACGGCCTGACCGTTGGGCTAAGATGGCTCAGCTTAAAGCAGACAAAGAGGCTCCGCTGGTCTTCCGAGGAATTGACATTAATGGGTTCCTCCTGCTACAATTTAAGAAAGGTCTGTCTCTTATTGGTGCGGCCATGCCCATCGATATGAGCTATGTGCAGGAGGAATTTCTATGGAAGAACTCAGAAAACACCGAAGCGTAAGCCAGCTTCAGAAGTATTCGAATTGTTCGGAAGAGTATCGGCTAACTTATGTTGACAAAGTTCCGAAGGATCGGCCTGCGGCCTGGCTAGCGCAGGGTACAGCATTCCACGTGGCAGTGCAAGGTTGGGAGGAATCCGGCAGGTCACCCCTGTTTGACATTGGTCAGGCTTTTGCGCTAAGCTACGATGGACAGATTGAAGAGTTTAAGCAGAAGCAACCAGACCTAAATAAATGGCTACGTGGTCCTAGGACCGCTACGGTAGACGATATTAGTGCGCGTAGAGCAAAAGGCATTCAACAGCTACAGAATTATGTAGACTATGCAGACTCCGATAACTTCGTGATCGCTTATATCGATGACTACACTATGGCTATTGAGGTCGACTTTGAAATCGAGATCGGTGGAGTAGTGATCAGGGGAGCAATTGACCAAATCCTGATGCACCAGGACGGTTTTGAAGTTCGAGATCTGAAGACTGGAAACCGCGAAGCTGGAATGTTACAGCTAGCCGTATACGTTCTTGTTGTAGAGAAGATTTTTGGTTGGTACGTTAAGAAAGCGTCGTACTACTACGCCAAGGACAACAAGATTGTTACGATTTCCAGGTCAGATCTTGATCGTTACGACGAGGCTTACCTAGGCGAACTCTTCAGAACCCTGGACAGAGGAATTGACAACAAGGTCTTCCTTCCTAATCCTGGGTCTAACTGCATGTTGTGCCCCGTCAAAAAGTATTGTCGGGAAATGGGTGAAACCCCCAAGCCCTTCGAGGCTTAAAAAATCTCAGAAAGAAGGATCGTATGTCCGATTCTCCAGTAACCATGTTCATTCCGTTTGGTGAAGGATATGGTAATCCCGGTATTACTCTTCGTGCTGATTCAGCTAAGGAACTGGATGGTATCCTAAAGGAACTATCTAACCCGACTGATCCCAAGGATGCAGAAAGCGTAAGTCTTCTGGATTCTGTTCTGGATGGTGTTCTAACCGTTCAGGCTGGTGTTACTCTGAAGTTCCCGAAGAAGGTTACGGTAGCGGCTAGTGCTGAACCTGCTGTAACTCATCCTCAGGCTACTGGCGCTGCTGATGCACCAACTTGTACTCACGGAAGCATGAAGTACAAGGAAGGCACTTCCCGTAGTACCGGAAAGCAGTACAAGGGTTGGTTCTGCCCTGCTCCGCAGGGTGCTGGGCAGTGTGCCCCTCAGTTTGTAAAGTAAGTTAGGTTGGTCGGGGTCGCAAGGCCCCGGCCTTTCTTAATCTCAAGAAACATGAATAGGATTTCATTTTGCAGACCATCGGATTAGCCCTACGTAATACCGAAGATGTTGGTCTAGCACTTCCCAGCGTCTTCCCGACTCTAGAAAATATGGGAGCTAAGTTTAGACGTGGACAACTATCACTCATTGCTGGGGGACCTGGTACAGGCAAATCTGCTCTTGCGTCATATATTGCGGCAAATGCCGGGTATGGTGAGTATGGAGAAACCGGAGTCCCCACTCTGTATTTCAGTGCAGACACAGATAAGCGAACTCTGGGAAACCGTATCACTGCTTCGGTTACTCATATGACGGTTGATGAAGCTGAGGACAATCTCTTAGCTAATCATCCCGGAACTATGCAATTGCTAGACGACAACACAAGCCACATCTGGTTCAACTGGAATAATGGTCCGAACGTAGATGACATCCAGGATGAAGTCGAAGCGTTCGCTCACGTTAACGGCCAGTGGCCGCATCTAATTATTATTGACAACCTCAAGAACGTATGGGTTGAAGCATCCGGAGAAGGCGGAGAACATATCCGCTATGACAGAGTATTGGATTTCCTTCATGAACTTGCAGGGCTTACGAACGCGCATGTCATGGTCCTTCATCATGTGGCTGGTATTTACGATAATGGTGATCAGCCCATTCCTCTTTCCGGAATTCTGGGTAAGGTTACTAAGCCTTTCCGACTGATCATCACTCTTTATAAGCCGAACGAGAACCAGATCGCGCTGAGTATTGTGAAGAACAGCACAGGCAAGATGGACCAGTCTGGCAAGCTAGCGTGCTATCTTGGTATTGATCTTTCTCGTCAGCAGTTTATTGATACTCCACTTGAAGAACAGGCAGTAAATGCAAATGCTGGAATTCCCACTTAGCCGGGGTGACTCCCTGGTTTATGCAATGCATCTTATCTACAACTTTCTAGATACAGATGAAGTTATTGAGAATGATGTTTTCTATTTCAATCCAAATTCAGATGATGAAGATATGCCAAGCTTTTGGCTTAAGGAATTAAACATTCAGATTGCTTGGTACAGAGATAACCCGGATCGTGGCGCTTCCTCCAATGCAGTCTCTATGGCTAGCACTGCCTTCTTCATCTTAAGCAAGGTTAAGGGTGCTATTGATGGCTATGACACCGGAAGAAAAACGTCTTCGTGCTAAGGATGCACGGCTAAGGGCCAGGTACGGCATTAGCTTAGAGCAGTTCAACTTAATCCTAGAGTCTCAGGGCAACGTGTGTGCTGTCTGTAAGGAGCCTGATAAGGTTTTCTGTGTTGACCACAACCACAAGACGCTAAAGATTCGTGGTATTATCTGCTTGAACTGTAACCTGAGGGTTGTTGGTGGTGCCAGGGACCATGATTATAAGTTGATTAATGCTGCTGAGTATGTGACTAACCATCCAGCAGACAAGGTGTTCCCGGAAGGGTTATATCTTCTTAAAAACCCACCCAAGACTAGGAGAAAGAGACGTGCGGTTAGCCGTCGTAGGGTCAAGTAATATCACTGACCATCAGCTTTTTATGGTTGAAACAATTGTTAAGGGTTGGATCTATCAGTACCGCCCTAGTCTGATTATCTCTGGTGGGGCTAAGGGTGTTGATAGGACCGCTGAGGTAGCAGCTAATATGATGGGTGTGCCTACGTCCATCTACCTTCCCTTAAATGCTAGATGGGAACCAGAAGGTTACAAAGATCGTAACCTAAAGATTGCAACAGAATGCACTCACCTGCTCTGTATTCGAAGTCTACAGTCAACTACCTACGGATCAGGCTGGACTGCTGATCGCGCGGAAGAGATGGGAAAGACTGTATGGAGGGTCACAATCTAACAAACGTAAGAGTGCTAGAACACTATGGCGCAGACAACCCGCCCGAGGGACCTGGCTGGAAGACTATGCTATGTCCTTTTCACGACGAGAGTCGTCCTAGTGCTCGAAGCAATGGTAAAGGTTTTATCTGTAATGGTTGTGGTGTCCGTGGTGATGCCCTAGCCCTAATTATGCAAAGGGAAGACATTGGCTATCACGCTTCCATCGAATTCTATGAGGAAATCACTGGAGAACAGTGTAACCCATTACGAGGAAAAGCTAAACAGCGAAGAAGGCCATTTAGCGATCAACTATCTGAAACTACGAGGGATTACGAAAGAGGCAGCAGCCTATTTCAGGCTGGGTCTGGTAAAAGATCCGCTCCCAGAAAGCGGCCACGACTTCCAGGAGGGTAGACTTGCTATCCCCTACATCACCAATACTGGGATCGTGCAGATTCGTTTCAGATCTATTCCGTATGACGGCATTCCTGGCAATCCAGAGCCATCTCCCAAGATGAAGTCTGAAGCTGGTGCAGGAACTACTATGTTTAACGTCCGAGCACTTAATTCTACAGACAATCTGATTGCCATTTGTGAAGGTGAGTTTGACACTATGACTGCTCACATCGCTGGCATTCCTACCATCGGTATTCCTGGTGCTAATGCTTGGCAGAGCTTGTTTGCTCTGGGTCTAAAGTTCCGCAAGGCTATTATCCTGGCAGACAACGATGACCACGGAGAAGGTCTTAAGTTCGCTGAAAAGGTTCAGGCTGATCTCAGGGGAGCTAGAATCATTCTCATGCCTGAGGGTCATGACGTAAATTCTTTTGTTGTTGAAAACGGTATCGACGCGTTGCGTCAGAAGGTTGGACTATAATGGATAGCATGGACGATTTCATGGACGCAGAGAGCACTACGGACTTCCTTATTGATGGTGCCGCTGAGAAGGTTCAGTGGGCTCGTAAGATGGCTAATGAGTTCCTAGAGCACGCAGCCTACCTTCGTGATCGTGCAGACGCTTACACGCATCTGGCAGGAACCATGATTGTTGAGGCTAACAACCATGCAGCAGAGATTGCTAACCTGGTTAACGCAGAGTTCCCTACTCTAGATGATGTCCAGGAGATGCAGAGTGAGTAACTTTGATCTTCAGGTAGGTGGCAATCATTATAAGGATCTAGCAATCCAGCCCTTAGAGTTTATCGTACGCAACAACATCCCCTTCTGTGAGGGTAATGTAATTAAGTATGTTGTTCGGTGGTCAGTAAAGGGTGGCCTTCAGGATCTACAAAAGGCTAGGCACTATCTAGATCTTCTCATCGAACTTAAGGAAAAAGAAATTGAAGCTACAAAGGTACGTAATTATCCCGGACTTACAGATTCCGCATCATGACAAGAAGTACGCTGAACGTCTCATGGACGTGGTTATTAACACTCAGCCTGCTGGGGTTATCTTTATTGGTGACAATGTTGATTGCACTGCACCTGCTGTATGGAATAAGGGAACGGCAGAAGAATTTGCAGGAACTCTACAGAATGAATTCGATGTTTGGTTCGATCTCGGAACCCACCTACGTTCTGGATATGATGGCTTTGTCGGAGTACACTTTGGCAACCATGAAAAGCGAATTACTCGCTACCTCAAAGACAAAGCGCCAGCGCTATCTTCGTTACGGAGTCTGAGGCTTGAAAATCTCATGCGTCTTGATGAACTTGGTTTTACGGGACTTCCTGACCATTACGACATTGCTCCAGGCTGGGTCACTCACCATGGCGACTATGCCTCTCTGTCGGACATCGCTGGAAGATCAGCAAGCAATTATAGTTCCAAGATCGGCAAGTCAGTCATCATGGGTCATACCCATCGTGCCGGGATTGTCCCGGAAAGTTACGGATACAATTCCCGATGGAAGTGGCGCTACGGCATGGAAGTCGGACATGGAATGGATACTAGAAAAGCGGGCTACACTAACGGTGTGGCAAACTGGCAGAAAGCTTTTGGCACGCTTGATGTCTGGGATAAAGGGAAGTACATCAGCCCAAGTCTGACGTTCGCTAGGCCCGATGGAACCTTCATCTACGAAGGGGTTATCTATGGCAACGTATGAAGATCTGGAATCAGATATCAACCGAATCTCCAAGAAGGTAGCTAAAGACTATCCGGATATCGACTGGGAAGATGTTCGTCAGGAGCTAGCGGTATTCGTTCTGACTAATGGAAGTTCTATTAAGCTTCGAGATGAGGGAGGCAATCCTTCTAAGTTCTTAGAGCTAGTGGCACAGACGTATTGTGGGAAACAGAGAGCACAACATCTTTCCCTATCTCCGCAGTACGCTTACCGTCCATCAGATGTCAAGTTAATTTTAGAGACTGCATTTCAGCAGGACGCTATTTCAGGTGCCTATGTGCCAGACGATGCAAGGCACCCACTCTCCAATACCTTCAACATCTTTGATAACGAAGGTGCATTTATTGTCAGGGACAGAGATCCTTTCCACGAGCCTGACGCTATGGAAGTGGCTTCTGATGTAAGGGCAGCACTCCTACGGCTAAAGATTGACGACAAGGAAGCTATCTTCAATCGATACGCTTTAGGAATTATCCCAGACAATGCATCGTGGGAGCGCAAAAAGCTCAATAGGGCTATTAATAGGTTAACGCACACCCTTAATACGTACCGTGGCAAGGGACCAAATGATGTACGATCACGCAGGGCAGTTTCTAATGCTGGAGCAAGGGCAAGGATTTCAGAGCAGTATGATTACTAAGTTAGCTCCTATGGAGAAGCTAGCTTTGGAAGTATTTGGGTGGGGACTGCTTGCGGTCCTCGCTTTCTTCTTTCATGAAGTTGGCTTTGCAATTATCCTCTTGTCTCTACTAAACAAAGTGCTTATGTTTATGTTCGTTCATGAGAACACGGAAGGCTTTCCATATGACTCAACTACTCCCAGATATCAGCAAGATCCTATCCCTGGCATCGACGGAACCGACGTGGGGACCAAACGGTAAAGACGTTTACGAAAGAACTTATCAGCGAATCAAGGCAGACGGAACTAAGGAAACATGGGATGACACCGTTCGAAGAGTCGTTAAAGGAAACCTTTCTCTCGTACCTGCGGAACGAATTGAAGCAGGGGAGGAAGAAGAACTCTACAATCTATTTTACAACTTTGGTGCAATCCCGGGAGGAAGACACCTCTGGATGTCCGGAGTCGAAGGGCGTCAGTTTCTTTTCAACTGCTACGTTAGTGGATGGGGAGATAGTCTCTCTGATCACTTCGCCTTCACATTCAATCAGCTAATGGAAGGTGGGGGAGTAGGAGCTAACTATTCCTCTAAGTACCTCAAAGATTACAATGTTTACAACATGGTCAGAGTTCATATCGTATGCTCTCCTGAGCACGAGAATTACAAAGATCTAGAAGAGGCAGGGCTCCTGTCTTCGGTGTACGTAGCAGAATATGGTGGGGCTATTGAGGTTGACGACAGCCGAGAGGGATGGGTTGAAGCTCTTACAAGAACTATCGATCTCTCTACAGAATATCAGCCAGCAGGCTATAAGTATGACAAAGATACTGGAGAATATCTCCCAGAACTTATCTTTGATGTCTCAAACATCCGGGCAGCAGGAAAGCGAATTAAGACCTTTGGGGGAACCTCAGCGGGTCCGGTACCCTTTGCAAGAATGATGACTCAAGTTGCTATGCTTCTTTCCGACGCTTGGCTAAATGGAGTCTCGGGTCCGTTTGCAATGGACATGGATCACACTATTGCCACGTGTGTAGTCTCGGGAAATGTACGCCGGTCTGCTAGAATGAGTATCATGCACTGGGATGACCCTTGGATTAACTGGTTCCTGACGTGCAAGCAAACTACTCTTAGCCACTGGTCAACTAACATTTCGGTAGAGATTGATGATGAATTCGTATCATACATTCAGGACAGCTCAAGTCCTGAGTCGGAAAGTGATATCGCCAAGCGTAACAGGGCTCGTCAGGTCTATGAGGCTATTGTCTATGGTATGCTTGAGAATGGAGAACCAGGAATTTGGAACTCGTCTCTATCTAACGTTGGAGAGCCTAATCTCGTTATTGCTACGAACCCGTGTGGGGAGATTGCGCTAGAGGAATGGGAGAACTGCAACCTTGGTCATATTAATCTGGGTGCTTTTGTGTCTAATGATGGGATCGTTGATTATGATGGTCTCGCTAGGGCTCATGAACTCATGGCACGCTTCCTTCTCCGCGCTACGTTTGGAGACATCTCTGATCCTAAGACCCGTGACGTGGTTCTACGTAACCGTAGGATTGGGGTTGGTCACTTTGGGTTTGCTGATTACCTAGCAAAGCAGAAGATTCTGTTTTCTAAGAGTTGGCAGTATGGCGGAGTTGCCGAGATGCTTTATACGAATAAGTATATTGTTGATCGGGCTCTGGCTAAGTATGCACACGAGTTACGTATTCCGGTTCCTGTCAAGTCTACTACCATGGCACCAACTGGAACGATTGCTAAACTTGCAGGAGCGTCTGAGGGTATTGCGCCATATTTTGCGAGATACTACATTCAGAGAATCCGTTTCTCTACGGTTGATCCTAGCCAGGCAGCAAAACTTCAGTCATACAAGGATCAGGGTTACAACGTAGTTGTAGATCCTTCTACTCCGTACACTGAGGTCGTGGAGATCCCAACGAAGACCAGCATGGTTTCTACGCTAGAAGAAATGGGAATCGCACCACATTACGCTCAGAGCGCAGACGAAGTAAAGTTTGAAGACTTCCTACAAATTCAGGCGATGTACCAGAAGTATTGGGCAGATAACGCTATTAGTTCTACGATTAACATCAAGCCTAATCTTCATAACGTTCCTGAAATCATGGAAACTATCAAGCCTTTTCTTGGCGTATTAAAGGGTACGACTGTCTTCCCTGAGCGAGGGTACGAGCTGCCTCCACTAGAACGGGTCACCCTGGCTGAGTACGAGGCTCTACGTGGCTCTCAGAGCGTTTTAGAGGGAGATGCGATCGATCCTGACTGTGCAACTGGGGCTTGCCCCGTACGTTAAGGTGTGGTAGGATTGGTGAATGGCGAAATCGAGAGATGAGCATGAAAGAGATGTCGAAAAGGCTGACATCGAACATCAACTAAACCTCAAGTTCAGGTTAGCTCAGACAAATCCACCAGCCAAAAAAGAAGAGATTCCTAAAACCCAAAAGTGGAAAGCTAACAACAACTAAGAGGGGTTATGCAGGGAGACGGAGATATCATATGGGGCAAGGTCTACTGACACTTGTTCCTACACGTAACAGAGTAGAGAAT
>JBEVKW010000491.1:0-22562 GCA_040509495.1 Chitinophagaceae bacterium
CCTTCAACAGCCGGATTGTTGTTCGCTGCTTTAGGCTTTGAATAACGTTCTTCAATTGCATCCAGCACTCTCAGCAGCGCGTCATTGATCGGTGCTTCGGTGCCTGCGATCTCTGCACCGAACAGCTCAGGGCGGGTATCACGGAGATTATCGTAGTATCTCTTTTGCTGCTCCATGTCCTTACGGAGATCTTTGCGGATCTTATCTGCAAGATCTGTTTTGCCGGCTTTATAAGCTGCTTCGAGGTACAACAGGCCTGTTTGGTTATGGCTGCTGAAGCGCCCTGTCATTGCATAAGGAAGGTTTTCCGGCAGAATGCCTGCTTCTACTTTCTCCAGCAGTTTCTGTGCGTCGCTTTGTCTTCCTACATCAGCCATATTTCCGGCAGCTTCAGCATACACAGAACGGATATTCAGCAGGTGACGGCGGTTTTCTTCGTCATAGTACACTCCGGATTTACCAGCGCCTCCGAAGTCAAACTTCGTCATAAGGTTGTTGTACATGAAGTCAGTGTTATTATCACGAACAGGTGAGCCACCCAATCCGATGCGGCGCATCAGGGTATCGGTTGTCCAGTTGGCCTGCGGATATTTATTCACCACCGGAGTCAGGCGATATGCCATGCCGTCTTTGCGGAGGTAAGGGAAGAAGCCCAGTTCTCCGTAGGGTGATGTGAAGTAGATCGGTCTTTTCCATTTGTTGGCCGCGATGATGTTAAGGATCATCAGGTCGCTACGCAGGAAAGCTTCATTCAGCTTGCCTTGCGGGATCTCGATCAGCATTGGTGCGACAACGCTGTCATCAGCGTTAACGGTTCCATTGGCTCTTACTGCTGCCTGGTCAACCGGAATGCTGAGGCGTGATACAGGGAATGTTCTTGTGCCGACATCTCTTCCTGTCTCAGGATCGAGTACCTGTTTACCCAATACAGTTTTCATTACGTATTCGATCGGGTAGAAGGTATTCTTATCGGTGTTAGGAGCCTGCTGATAACGCATGTACTCGCGGTTATGACCTTCAATCTGCTCAGGAGTCCAGATAACGTCAACGGAGTCTGCCTGGTTCACTTTTGTACGGAGCTGGTTGATGTACCAGTCGATACCCAGCAGACTGTTATTGATAATACGGATATCCGGGCGGATACCTTCTACTTCCTGTGCATACCAGAGCGGATAGGTATCATTGTCGCCGAATGTGAAGATGATGGCGTTTGGTGCGCAGCTTTCGAGATAATCTTTTGCCAGGTCAGGTGCAAGTGTTTTGCTGCTGCGGTCGTGATCATCCCATTCCTGTTGTGCCATCAGTACTGGTACGGCAAGGCAAATCAGGCCGGTTACGATGTTGAGCATTTTCCAGTTTTGTCCCGCCGATGAAAGTGCGCGTGATGCAAGCGTGATGACGGCAGTAACTGCTGCGAACAGTGCGGTCACAAATACGCCTGTCATGAAGACACTTCCTGCAGAGCCACGCAGTGAGCTCATAATAATGATAAGGAAGGTCAGCGCCGATCCGTATGCCAGTACATTTTTGAATGTGAGTTGATCTGCTTTTTCTCTTGCCATTCTTACAAATGCCACCACGGCAAGACCGATCCAGATCGCAAAGGCGTAGAATGATCCTACAAATGCATAGTCACGTTCCCTTGGCTGGTTTCCCGGCTGGTTAAGATACAGAACGATCGCAACGCCGGTAAGGAAGAATAGAAGAAAGCTGACGATCCAGTCTTTCCGGTTTTTCAGGAACTGATACACGCAGCCAACGATACCAAGTATGAAGGGCAGCATGTACAGTTTGTTATGTGCTTTATTATTTTTCAGACTGTCTGGCAATGTACTCTGATCGCCAAGCCGGTTATTATCGATAAAGGGTATACCGCTGATCCAGTTTCCATCCCGTACTGCACCCATGCCCTGTACGTCATTCTGTTTACCTGCAAAGTTCCAAAGGAAATAGCGCCAGTACATGGTGCTCATCTGGTAGGTGAAGAACCAGGACAGGTTATCGCCATAAGTAGGAGCTTCATATTTTCCGGTCTGCGGATCCTGGGCAAGGCCGAGCCACTGAGCATAGAAAGAAGCATGATACTGATCATTGCTGGCGTCCCATACACGGGGGAACAACTGCATATCTTTACTCTCGTAGCGATATTCCAGTGAGCGACCAACAGCTTCATATTTCTTTTCTCCTTTCACATATTTCTGTTCGCCGTAGATATAAGGATCGTTGCGATCGATCTCAGCGGAGAAGTGTGGACCGTATACCAATGGCGCGCTGCCGTATTGTTCACGGCTGAGGTAGTAAACGAGGTTGATCGGGTTATCAACGTTGTTCATATCGATCGCCGGATTCGCATTCGAGCGGATCAGGGCGGTGAAGTAGATAAAATAACCAAGCATCATGAAGGCGTAGCACCAAAGGCTGAGCTTCAGGATGCGTAATGCCGTTGCTTTCATGAAATAGCCGATCAATGCAGCAACACCAACAAGGAGGATGAATTTCAGGATCATCATACCACCTTCAGCAGTTGCAACAAATGGCCACGCTGAAATAAGCAGGAAGAGAGCAAACCAGATGATCACTTTTGTCTGGTTGAATGATTTCTCTTTGAAAGTGAGTGCCCATCCTATCAATACCGCAAGCAGGATAAAATAGATAGTGAACCCGGAGAAGAAAGGCATTCCCATGGAGTTTACAAAGAATACGTCGAAGATACCTGCCGCTTTCATTGAATATTGTATAACTACCACCTGTACGATACCGGTGATCAGGCAGCCGATCAGGAAGGCTGTCAATGCTCCCTTTGTCGTTGCTTTATAGTGGCGGTAATAATAGATCATTACGATTGCAGGGATCGTCAGGAGGTTCAATAAGTGAACACCGATAGAAAGCCCCATCATGAAGAACAGGAAGATGATCCATCTGTCTGCACGCAAACGTCCGGCAATATCATTCCCGGCATGCTCATCGGCATGTTCCCATTTGAGCATACACCAGAATACGAGAGCGGTAAAGAAGGAAGAAAGTGCGTACACTTCACCTTCAACGGCGCTGTACCAGAATGAATCACTGAAATTATAGGCCAGTGCGCCGACCACACCTGCGGCCATCGTTGTGAAAAGTTGCTGGCCAGACAGCTGTTCTCCCGCAGTTACAAACATTTTACGGGCAAAGTGCGTAACACTCCAGAAAAGGAACAGAACGGTGGCGGCACTTGCAAGCGCACTCATGAAGTTCACGGCATTGGCTGCTGTTTGTCCATCACTGCCAAAAAGGATAATAAAGAAACGGCCGAGCAATACGAATACCGGGGCTCCGGGAGGGTGAGGGAGCTGTACCTTATAGGCACTGGCGACAAATTCGCCACAATCCCATAAGCTGCCTCTGGCCTCGCGGGTTAACATATACGTTGCAAGCGAAACAAGGAACACCGCCCATCCGGTCAGGTTATTGACTTTTCTGAAGTTCATACAGGGGTTTATTTTGAAAGAAAGCAAAAATAGGGGATACGGGGCTGAAAATTACACCTTTCGTAGTTGGTGTGGATATGGCGCAGATGAAGGCTTCTCCAATGGTCTGTGTTCGGTGGCCGATGGGCGAAATGTCTGTCCAACAACCAGTTCTGTGAACTGCCGGCCGGACGTACAAGCCTGGCTTCTGAAAATTCTCAGGATCCGCCTTTAATTGCCGTAAAAAACAATGTTCTGTTAAAAAAACAGTACTTCAGATCCCGTACGATCCTGCCATCACCAGCGCTTCCGTCGCTTGGCTACCACGGCGGGCTGCCGGCCATCGATCACTCGAAATGAACGCGTACTGTCTGATACGATAATTGCCCCTGCATACGGCTGAACGCCTGGGAGCTTTTTTCGGAGAACCCTTTCAGGCCAAACAAACCGGCGGCATTTCCTTTGTTGATGGCGATTTCGAGGTAGCCGGCACTGTTGAAAAGGGCAAGTTTCTCTCCTTCGGGAACATCCGCATAAGATTCGCTGATCCTGTCGATCACCTCATCCCGCTTAAACACGATCCGGAAAGAACGGCCTTTCCGCTGCTCCTCAAATTGTTCATGGGTTATGTTAACGATGACATTTTCGAAATTGTCTATGAATATGATCTGGCCTTCTATAAAACTTTCGTCCAGCGCCGGGCGGAGGTGACGTTTTTCCATATATACAGGATCCGGTAAACCGATCTCGCGGATGCCTACACCCTGAACCAACTGGTTGACCGCATGCGCCATCACCGCTGTCAGCGAAATGGTATTACGGGGTTTTGATTTTTCAAGCGGGATCCCGATCACCATTTCGGGCGTTTCTTCCAGGATCATCGTAAGCAGACCATTATCTGCACAAAGGAGATACTGGTTATTATGAAATGCGAGTAATAATTGTTCCGGCTTTTTTTCAAACAGGTTGACCAGGATGAGATGATAAGTAAAATCCGGTGAATTTCTGATCGCACTGCGGCAAACATAAGCCGCCTGCGGATAATTGAACGGCGGGATATTATGCGAAATATCGACGATCTGAAAATCCGGGTTGATCTGCAGCAATTGCGCCTTCACCACTCCCACCAGGTAATCCGGGCTGCCAATATCTGATGTCAGGGTGAGAAGGGGCATGATTTATTAAAGAATTAAAAAGTCAAAAGTCAAAAGTAAAAATTAACCCCGCTTAACGAACAGATTAGTCCTCTTTTATTAAGCAGGGGTAATTTTTACTTTTGACTTTTAATTCTATTTGATCAGTTCCCCTTTTTTGAAGAAAAATCTGTGGGTGAGTTTATCTGCAAGTTTTGGAAAGAACTTATTCAGGAAGATGGTTTGTTTACCCTGGAAAGTAAGTACCAGTGTTCTTTTCTTTTTCTGAATGGAACGAAGAATATGTTTTGCGCATTCCTCCGCACTCATCATTTTCGATTCATCCATGGATGTTTCTCCGTGTGACTGGCCGTCTTTATTCAGGGCTGCATGACGGATATTAGAGGCTGTGAAGCCGGGACATACCCACATTACGTGTACTCCATCATCCATTAACTCTGTTTTGATGGCTTCGAGCCATCCCTGCAGGGCAAATTTGCTGGCAGAATAAGCATTCCTTCCCGGCAATCCGCGATATCCCGCGATGGATGACACGCCCACGATCGTCCCTTTTCTTTCTATAAGGGAATCCAGGGCATATTTTGTGCAATACACAGCGCCAAAAAAGTTGATATCCATAACTTTTTTGGTCACGTCCGTTGTCGAATCCTTTAAAAGGGCACGCATGGAAACCCCTGCGTTATTGATAAGAACATCGATACCACCGAAAAATTTGATCGTTGTTTCGATAAAGCGCCTGCAATCATTTTCGCTGCTGACATCGGCTACCATTGTATGAAGCGGAGAAGAAGGATAAGATGCCTGTAACCGGTAAAGTTTATCATGATCGCGGCCACAGGTAGCTACTTTGGCACCTGCCATTAACAAGTCATCTACCAATGCCTTTCCAATTCCGTCAGTTCCTCCCGTTACCACCACCACCTTATCTTTAAAATATGCATCCATGCGAGTGTTTTTCTAACGCAAACCTACTTTAAAATCGGGAAGAATTTGCAATGAGAAGCGTGAGAGTTACTGGATTTAGTAAAGGGCCGCCAACACTCTCGATTTAAACGATGTGTTCATGCACTCTTAGCCGCTTTGCCGGCGTAGGAGCACCGCAACAAAAGGAAAGGGCCGCAACGGTCAAAAGATCATAGTCCTTAACTGCATTTCCTGCTGCGTCTGTGTTGTACTTTTCGTTCGCTACTTTGCCTGGCATGGCGCAGGGTATTGCGAAGGCAGATGTGAAGATCGATGCAATATTAACGGCCGTATGCAGTCTGTAGACCATGGTTCGTGGACTCTCGCCCTCTCTCACCCAAATACATTAATTTGCCCTCATGAACCCGATTGAAATAAGAACAGTGAACACGACACGTTATGTGACGCCACTACGTGAAGGAGGTTCGCTGCCCGCAATAGCTGAAGCGGATGATGGATTTCTGTATGTTCTGAAATTCCGGGGAGCAGGACAGGGAGTAAAAGCCCTGATCGCTGACCTCATCGGCGGAGAGCTGGCGCGGGCCGCCGGATTAAAGATCCCGGAGATCGTCTTCGCAAACCTCGATGAAGCTTTTGGCCGAACGGAACCTGATTGGGAGATCCAGGAGCTGCTGCGTAAAAGTGAAGGGCTGAACCTCGGACTGCATTATCTCTCTGGCGCGATCACCTTCGATCCTGCAGTGAATAAGCCCGAAGCAATGCTCGCGTCAAGGATCGTATGGCTCGACTGTTTACTCACTAATGTTGACCGTACGGCACGCAATACCAATATGCTGATCTGGAAAAGAGAACTCTGGCTGATAGACCATGGAGCATCGCTTTATTTTCATCATTCCTGGGATAACTGGAAAGAGCAGGCATTGCGGCCTTTTGCACAGGTAAAAGATCATGTGCTGCTCCCATGGGCGTCTCAACTGGATGAAGCCGGCGAACAGCTCAAGGCCCTCTTCACACCAGAAAAGATCAGGGACGTACTGGCAACCGTGCCCGATGAATGGCTGCTGGCCGAACATTTTGATACAACCGCTGCGGAGATCCGCGAAGTATATGAACAGTTTCTGATCACCCGGATCAACTCATCTGAAATTTTTGTAAAAGAAGCGCAAAATGCAAGAGAAGCACTTGTTTGAATATGCCGTTGTCCGCGTTGTGCCACGGGTGGAGAGAGAAGAATTCATCAATGCAGGGATCATTCTGTATTGTCGTGATCGCCGCTTTCTCGGCGTGTTGTATTCTGTCGACGAGCAACGCCTCCACGCGCTTTGTCCTTTGCTGGATATCGAAGAATTAAGAGAGCATCTTCGTGCATTTGAACAGATCGCGCTGGGAAGCAAGGAGGCCGGTCCGATCGCCAAACTAGATCTCGCCGGACGATTCCGCTGGCTTACCGCTACAAGAAGCACTGTAGTACAGGCATCGAAAGTTCACCCCGGGCTCTGCCTTGACCCCGGTGAGATGCTCATCAGGCTGCACAGCCAGTTAGTGGAGTAAAAAGATTTTTTTTACAGGCGGCAATCGCAGCGAAGCCGCCTGTGATTACCTTTCGCATCCCTTATATCATTATAGAAGCATGAACTGTTACCTACGCCGCAGCTTTATCCTGCTATCGATCTTCGTTTTTGTCAATGCCGGCGCACAGACAAAAAAAGCACTGATCGATTCCTTATTGAACCATTCGGCACGCCTTGGGCTTCTCAATGGAAATGTGCTGATCATAGAACAGCATAAATCGTTCTATCAGGGTTCATTCGGTTACGCCGACGCTTCGGGAAAGATAAAGCTTACCGCCCAGCACCGGTTTCATATCGGTTCTATCGCCAAAGAATTCAATGCGGTAGCAATCATGATGCTGAAGGAACAGGGAAAGTTGTCCCTGGAGGATAAACTTTCTGCATTTGTCAGCGGCCTTCCAGGTTGGGCAGATAGTATTGCAGTCATCAACCTGTTACAATACACCAGCGGCTTGCCCGACCTGAAATGGAACACTGTTAAAGATGATGCGCAGAGCATGGAGTTGTTCAAGCAGGTTGCAAAATTGGATTTCGCTCCCGGCTCCCGGTATGCCTATAACAACAGTAATACCTATTTTCAACGCAAGATCATCGAAAAGCTGACAAGAACAAGTTTTAATAATTATGTGAAGAATGCCCTCTTGAAACCGTCAGGCATGTATTCATCTGTAATAGATCCTTCAGAAACCGAACCAATGATGGCAAAGTCGTTCAGCAGGGAAGGTGTTCAGGATCCGCTTACATACCCCCAATCGGGATGGACTGCTGTTACGCTTGACGACTTTTATAAATGGAGCCAGGCGATCAACAATTTCAGGCTGATCTCACCAGCGTCAACACGGGCGATCATTACTCCGTTTGCAGCAGGTAAACAAGCAGGTCTCGGTGGTGGCTCTATGAAAGACAGGAAGATCGAAACTCATGTACACGATGGATCTGCCAGAAACTACCAGGCATTGCTTGATGTGGATAACAGCAAAGGCAGGACCATTATCTGGATGACCAATAGCCGCAACGCACAAATGTTCGCGGTGACTGAAGCCATCAAACATATTCTCAATGGCGAACCATATAAGCTTCCCAAAAAATCCATATTCGAACTGATGCAGAAAAAAGCAGACTCTCTCGATGGCCCTGCACTCATCAAGTATTACAACGATCTTCAATCGTCGCCACTCCGGCAAGAGTACGCGTTCGATAGCGAAACGGAACTGAATATGCTTGGCTATCAACTGATGAATAAAGGCCGCCTGGATGATGCCATTACGATCTTTGTTCATAATACGAAGCTTTTTTCTGCATCAGGAAATGTATTTGATAGTGCCGGTGAAGCCTATTACAAAAAAGGAGACTGGAAACGGTCCCTTGACTACTATACACAATCGGTAGAGCTCGATGCGACCAACCAGGCCGGCCGGGAGAAGATCATTGAGCTTCGCAAAAAACTCAGGGGAGAATGAAAACGAACGCTCTCCACAGACGGAAATGATTGCAGATCCACGAAAACGATATGCCAGGGTATAAAACAATTATTTAATTGTACAAACCGGGTTTTAAACGAGTATCCCGGGTACAAAACCTTTCTTCAAAAATCAACAGATAATTCGCGAAATTCGTAGCATTAATTCGCTTCATGAACTCGTTTACTCTTCCCAATACTCCCTTTCAGATTGAGCTTAGCTTCCAACAGGTAGTGGCAAAGCTGGAGCGCGTCGCTGCTGATTCGTCTGAAGAAGCATGCGGCCGTGCGAACGAATTGTTGAAAGAGCTTGAATCCTTTCCGGAATTCGCGGAAGGCATTACAGATGCCTCCCAGGTAACTGCTCATAGTGACCTGATCAGGAGGTTGCTGGTAGATTATTTCCCGCCAGCGCTTACACTCAATGAGATCAAAGCTGTCAATCTTCCTTATCATAATATCATCTTTAACCACAGTCAGCGCTTCCTTAATATACTTAATGCAGCGGGTCCGGATTTTGAGATCGGCATCCGCGATTTCGATGAACATCAGTCATATGTGTTAAGCTGCTGTATTATCCTGAACGAATATTACGGCACCTACCTTGATTTTTCCAAACCACTTTTTTATGATATCCCCACGGCGGATGGAATAGTACGGCATTACAAGATCCTGTACAATGCAGATAACCTCGATATCCTTCCCACAGATAAAGCTGTACCGATCACTCCTGCGGATATTGATCTGCTGACAAACAGTTATGACAACCTGCCATTATGGAAAGAAAAGTTCCCATTGGGAAGCTGGATACTTCGCGGGTTTTCCATCATGACCCTGATAGACGTAACGGTTGAAAATGCCGTGTCTATACTCAAAGAAAAGTTGCTGGGATTGAACTCCCTGGGTTTTCATGATAGCGTGACATCTATTTTCCGTTCCATATATCGCCTGCCGGAAATGAAGGTCGGATTTACGCTTTATAACCAGGAAGGGGAACGATTTAATATGGATGGGTTTGGCCACCAGATGCACAGTTATATCCTGGACAAGGAAGAGGAGGGGAAGGCAAATGAAGTATTGTGTTCAAAATCGTACAACTGCCTAATCGCTGACAAGAAATATTTTTCTGTATCAGATATCGATGAGTTTTTTCACGGAAAGGAAGTTAGCTGCCTGGGCGAGCGTTTTATGCACCAGGATATAAAGAGTTTTATTCTTGCTCCTGTGATCAAAAATGGCAAGCTGCTCGGAATACTTGAACTGGTTTCTTCAAAGAAAAAAGATCTTAATAGTATCAATGCTCATAAGCTGGAAGTAGTGATGCCTTTTCTCACAGATACCGTTGAGCGGATGATCGTTGAACTGCAGAACCAGGTGCAGGCGATCATACAGGAAAAGTATACCTCTATCCATGAAAGCGTATACTGGAAGTTCCGGGATGAAGCACAAAAGCTGATCTCTGCAGATCTTGATGGGGAGAAATATCAATTGGAGGAAATTGTTTTCCCCGGTGTTTACCCGCTTTACGGGCAGATAGATGTGAAAGGCTCCTCCGAAATGCGGAATTCCAGCGTACAGAAAGATCTGCAACGGCAATTGCAGGAGCTGATCAGATTATTGAAAAAGCTGAATAAGCACGAATCGTTTGATGAGGAGATCGCTTTTCTTTCTGTTCATCTCGATGAATTAACCGATGCGTTCAAAGCAGGAACCGAGCAACATATCAATAATTATCTGGAAAGCCGCGTACATTACCGGTTACGGAAGATCAGGGATCTGGCATTGAAACCAGTTATAAATGAATACTTCCAGGAAACGGAGCGGGAAACCGGGCGATTTCATACCTACAGGAAGATGTATGAAAAAACAATTTCCATGATCAATGAAAGGATCGTTGGGATCCTCGATAGCAGGCAACTCGTTGCGCAGGTGCTCTATCCTCACTATTACGAACGGTTTAAAACAGATGGCGTCGAACATAACCTATATGTAGGGCCGTCCATTGCTCCAGCGCAGCCGTTTGAAATAAAGAGACTGTATGAGCTTCGGCTATGGCAACTGCAGGTTCTTTGCGAAATGGAGCTTGCACATAATGAATTGAAGCAAAAGCTGCCATACCCCATGGATGTGACCACACTGATACTTGTTCACCAGTCAGCGATCGCGATCCGTTTCCGGATGGATGAGAAACGGTTTGATGTGGACGGCAGTTATAATGCCCGCTTCGAGATCGTGAAAAAAAGAATTGATAAAGCCTATATAAGAAATACAAGTGAGCGGATCACAAAAACGGGAATGATCACGATCGTTTATTCAAGTGAAGAAGAAGCAGAAGAGTATTTTGGCTATATCAGCGTATTGCAGGCGCAAGGGCTGCTAAGGCAGGATGCTGAACAATTCGATATCGAAGATCTACAGGGAGTATCCGGCTTGAAAGGCATGAGGGTAAGCATTCATCACAAGGGGAATTAGCCGAGTGCCGATGGCCGTTGGCCGAGTGCTGCATTTAGACTGAAGCTGTTACTGCTAGCGGGTACAGGTTAGTGCTGATAATTGTATTGAACCTTAACTTTTAAACTTCCCTGGGTTTTCTTATTTTTGCATCTCCAACAAACCAGTAACATCAATGTAGAATGATCTTTCTTCCGGGCAAATAGGACTGCAGTCAGGACCTGGCTGAATTTTATTTATCTATAAAGAAAGTTTTCATGCTTATTCTTCAAGATGTTACGTATAAACATCCGAATCAGGATGTGTTATTCTCCGGTCTTGATATGACCGTTCATTCAACAGAAAAAATCGCACTGGTAGGAAATAATGGTTCGGGTAAGTCGACCTTATTACAGTTAATTGCCGGTGAATTGCTATTTACATCCGGCTATATGCACCTGGATGTGAAGCCTTATTATGTGCCTCAGTTATTCGGTCAGTATGATCATCTCAGCATTGCAGCTGCATTGGGAATTGATCGAAAATTGCATGCATTGCAAAGGATCCTGCGGGGAGATGTAAGTGAAGAGAACATGGTTGTTCTTGATGACGATTGGCTGATAGAGGAACGTTCCCGCGAAGCGCTTACCCAATGGCAACTTGGCGATATTGAGCTGCTACAGCCTTTATCGGCTTTAAGCGGCGGACAAAAAACAAAAGTGTTTCTTGCTGGTATCGCTATACATCAGCCTGCATTTATATTGATGGACGAGCCGAGCAACCACCTGGATACAAGTGCCCGCGCGTTATTGTATGACTACATCCGGCATACAAAAAGTACCCTGTTGGTTGTTAGTCATGATCGGGAATTGTTGAATCTTCTCGATTCGGTATTCGAGTTGAACGGCAAGATCACCGTGTATGGCGGGAACTATGATTTCTACAGAGAACAAAAAGCGATCGGTATCGAAGCGCTTCACCAGGATCTGCATACCAAAGAAAAAGCATTGCGAAAAGCGAAGCAACTGGAGAGGGAATCTACCGAACGTCAGCAAAAGCTGGATGCCCGGGGAAAGAAGAAGCAGGAGAAAGCCGGGCTGCCTACCATTTCAATGAATACTTTTCGTAACAATGCCGAGAAAAGTACGGCCCGAATGAAAAGTGTACATGATGAAAAAATTGAGGGAGTCGCCAGGGATCTCGATTCGCTGCGACAACAATTGCCGGATGCTGATAAAATGAAAATGGAGTTTGATGATTCATCATTGCATAAAGGCAAAACACTGATCCTCGTACACGAACTCAACTTCCGTTATACCGAGCAATGGCTCTGGAAGGAGCCGCTGAGCTTCCAGGTGAACAGCGGTGAGCGGGTAGCTATCTGTGGTGGAAATGGTGCGGGCAAAACGACATTGATCAGGTTGTTGCTGGGTGATTTGATACCTTCAGCCGGATCTGTTCAAAATTCCGCATCACGGATGGTTTATATCGACCAGGAATATTCCCTTATAGATAACCATAGCAGCGTCTATTTCCAGGCACAGGCATTCAATACGGCTCATCTACCTGAACATGTTGTGAAAAGCAGGCTTACCCGCTTCCTGTTTGATAAAGATGACTGGGATAAATCGTGTGCTGCATTAAGTGGTGGAGAACGGATGAGACTTATCCTTTGTTGTCTTACACTCGATCCCGTTCCTCCTGACATTATCTTACTCGATGAACCTACCAATAATCTTGATCTGCAGAACGTGGAGATCCTCACTAACGCAGTGAACGACTATAAGGGAACCCTGATCGTCATTACACACGATGCGGCATTTCTCGGAAAGATGAGCACTACAGCAACGATTTCACTGCACAGCAGTTAAAAACGCAGTGATCGTAAGATTTGATCAGCATCATTCCTGCCATCCTTCGGCCATGTTTATTTGTACCGGTATCGGAAGATGGCAGGAATTACCGGTATAGTACTCACGTGCTGGTTTCTCCTGGTGTGACCAATCCGGAGATGTATTCCTGCAATGATATGCTGCCGCGGATCGGGTCTGTTGGAGTGGTAAGGCTTTGTGTTACTACCAGGGCGGTCATGTTTGAAAACGATAGAGCTGCCTGGTCTGAAAAACCCATTCCAATCATTTCATCTATCCATTTTGGCCGGGGTATTTCGACCGGTTCAACTTTTTGTTTCAGGGAATGCGAAAAAGCTGCAGCAACGTCTGCCGGTGAATATGTTTCAGGCCCTTCGATAAAGTAAAGGCCTTCGTTCTTTTTTTCATCCAGCAATAGTTCCGCGGCAAATTTCCCAATGTCTTCCGTTGCCACCATGGGCAGTTTGAACGACGGAGGGAAGAAACTATAAAGTTTGTGCTCTTTTCTTGCAGATTCGATGCACATATCCCAGTTGCTCATATAGTATGCTGCCCGAACGATGCAGGTGGGGATATCAAGCTTATGAAGTCCCTGCTCCATCTTGTAAAGTGTTCCAAGGTCGCCGATATTATCGCCCGGTTGTGCACCATAGGTAGATTCAGCTACGATCTTTTCAATCCCTGAGCCTTTGACAGCTTCCAGTATACTGTTAATAGTAAACAATTCTTCTAATGTAGTATCGGAGTGAGGTGATGCCGGCGGATTCAGCAGGAAAAGAAATTTACCCTTGCTGAGAATATTTTTTAACGCCGTGGTATTCCGCACGTCGGCTATTGCAGTAACTGCACCTTTCTTTTCCCAAAGTGCTGCATTGTTTGGACTCCGGGTAACGATCGTTACATCTTTTCCCTTATCCAGTAATTGCTGTGCGACGACAGATCCTATATGTCCGGTGGCGCCAAGTATGATATACATAACGGATGTTTAGTCAAAGCCTGAAAGTATCATGCCGTACTTGACCGGCCCGGTTTCTTCCAAATGCATTTAGCAGGATCAGCGATAATTGCGCCGCGAAGAGGTTTCATTAACAGCATTGATAAATCTTCGGGAATAAGACTCCGATGCTGTTCCTCGATTATTCCTGTCGTTTGTCTATTGACAGCATAGAAGCTGTTCCGCAACCGGTAGTTTCATTCCGTAAAATCAAACGCGATGAAAAAGATTCTTATCAATACCCTGACCGGACTGTTGCTGCTGCAGCTTTTCGCCTGTAAAAAAGATAATTCGCCTCAGCCCCCAGCTTCGGCAGCGTTCAAAAAACCAGGGTCCGTCCTGTATAATTTTGAGCACAATGGTACCACGTGGGAGCAAAAAGGCTTTATGTTGCTGGACCTGGATCATGCAAGCAACAAGGATAAGTCGTTCATGGTAGTGGATGTAAAGCAGGTTGGGGTCAATGAGTTTCGCTTTGAATTAAAGAAAGGCCCCCTGCCGATCGAGCGGCTGGCATCGAATTGGCCGGCAGAGGTGCGTTCTGTAAGTTTTGGTTTTAGTAACGATATAACGGTTAATGCGAGCATGCGCCTGCAAGCGCAGAACACTGGCCCGGTCTTTAATTACCGTTACGATTCCATCCATAAGTTTTCTACGTCCATTGTTGTTTACAATTATTTGAATAATCCATTGTGGGCGGGTTCAATGGCAGGAAAAGCTCCGCAGGCCAGGCTTGGCTCCTGGATTGCCGACGCAAACGATAATGCTATACCGCAGGATATTATCTACTATTTCAAAGAGGCTGCGTATTCTAATGTCACATTGCCCGGCGTTGGCGGTTTACCACTGGCTGGTTATCCGGCAGGATTGGAAATCCAGGCCGACTCCTGGAAGAAGGTTGACGCTGCTCTGACCGTGGAAGGCGCAATCTATACACGGTTATACTTTGATGTGGATGAATGGAAATTTTTTATGATAAAAGATTGGTGTTACGCGAGCTATGGCAGCCGCTGTGAAAAAAATGGGCGGCAGGAGGTAAAATGGATCAGTATGGATACACTGATGGACTGGCCAGATGGTTGGGGACCAAAATAACGCTGCCTGTCGCGGAAATGACGCACCGGGCTGTCGCTCTCTAACTCAAGGCTGATTTTCTTCGCCTTCTTTACGGTCTTTGCACTCATGTGCGGTAGGCTCAAGTGGTCTTATTGCAGAAAGGCGTTTCCTTAATATGCCGGATTGGCTGCCATCTGCTTGAAAATTACCGCCATTCACTTGTTTCAAAGTTGCATTTTCCGCAACGGATCGTATTTTGCGCGTCTATGAGCGAGTCAATTCAGCGTTTAAAAATAGGAGAGGGGAAGATCAGCGGCTATTCATCGATCTTTCTTGGAATATTATCCCTTATCGGAGTAGTATGTTTCAAATACCCTGAATGGCTTACTACACCTGAATTCCGGAATGTTTACACAGGAGATTCGATGAAGATCGTTCTCACGGCCACCATTATTGCATCCTTTCTATTTGCTCTCATCAGTTTTATGCTCAGCAAGCAGAAGAAGTGGGCGATGATCGGTTTATTACTGTGTACGGCGGCGATTGTGGTCGGCGGATTCCAGGTAGAAGGACGTTCGGTAGAAAAAACAAGCTGGCATCTTGGAGTTGACTGGCTGCTGCTCGATCTCCTGCTGATGGCGGTGATCTTTGTTCCGATAGAAATGGTGCTTCCCAAAAATAAAAAACAGAGTAAGTTCCATGACGAATGGCGTACAGATCTCCTGTACTTCGTCGTAAGCCATTTGTTCATCCAGTTTTTTGGAGTGATCACACAAAAACCTGCAACATTATTTTTCGGATGGATCGGGCTTGATGACCTGCAACACTGGGTACAGGGATTACCTTTCGTGATCGAGCTGCTCTTCGCATTTTTTGTAACAGACCTGTTCCAGTATGCCGCTCACCGCTTCTTCCATTCGCATACATACCTGTGGCGATTTCATTCTGTGCATCATTCTACCAAAAACATGGACTGGCTTGCAGGATCGCGCACCCACTTCGTAGATATTTTTGTAACCCGTTCGATGACCTTTATTCCCCTGTATATTTTTGGATTTTCAGAGATCACCTTCAATACATATATCATTTTCATGGCTATTCATGCGGTATTGATACATGCAAACACGCGGATCAATTTTGGATTCCTGAAATACATCATCGCCACGCCGCAGTATCATCACTGGCATCATTGTGAAGATCCCAGGTATTACGGTAAGAATTTTGCCACAATTTTTCCTTTCATCGATAAGATCTTCGGTACTTACTATCTGCCGGGCAATACCTGGCCGGAGGGAACGGGCCTTCACGAAACGAATTTTCCAAAAGGTTATGTGAAACAATTGGTCTATCCCTTTACGAAAAGCCCGTTCGATGATAACCTGAACATGGATGAAAAAACAACCAGGTGATATGTTTTTCAAAGAATGCAACACATCACATATCGGGTTGCTATTTTCCTGGAATACTGCGACTGTCTTTTAGCGTCTTCGCGTAATTCCACAGCTCATGATAAATTCCAAAATAATACTTGACCAAATTTTTCGGCGATAGGGCAGTGTTGGTGAATAATATAACACCGAATTCTTTACGCAGATCAGACAACATTTCCGTTTTAACACCCGGATCAGAACCCGCGTTACCCACTTTTGTTCCTCCATCTTTTGTTACCCAAAAAATACCGGAATTAAGTTTGGCCGGATCCACATTGTCTGGTTTATGAGTTGATGTGAACTGCATGCGTTGCATGGTATCTACCGTCGATCTCCTGAGTATCCGGGTTCCGTTATAAACGCCTCCGTTAAGTAATGCGATAAAAAAATTAGACAGTTCTGAAACGGAAGAACGGACGCCTCCGTCGGGATAGGTTATATTGCTGTAAAGAGGAATGGATTTAAGCGTATCTCCCTGTTTATCGTATAGCAAAGAGTGGTTGGATAATTTTATTTCAGAAAAGAACCAGCCCGTGTTTTTCATCTTCAGCGGATTAAGAATAACCTGTTTGCTGTATTCATTCAACGGCATACCTGTTACCCGTTCCACAATATATCCGGCGAGGGCCGTAGCGATGTTCGAATATTCCCTGTACTGGCCGGGCTTATACTTTAAAAAATTATCCTTTGTATATCTTTCGCCTGTTGGCACGAAATAGCTTTCCAGGAAATCAGCCAGCTTAACCGGGCTATCGCCTCCATAATGATAGGTCTCGTTATACGCGTCTTCCCGGTCATTGAGGCTCGAGGTGTGAGTACTGATATGCCGCAAAGTGATTTTTTCGTCAGGAAAGTATGGGTTTACGACTCGAAATGGCAGATAGGTATTTATATCTTCGTCGAGCGATAACTTTCCTTCTTCAACAGCTTTTAATATACAAACTCCTGTGAAGCCCTTTGTAATAGAAGCGATATTGATAATAGTATTCGGAGTGAATGGTATTTTCTTTTCGTTATCTGCATATCCATAACCTTTCATCCACACCACCTTATCGCCAATAATGATCGACGCGCCGATGCCGACCATACCTGCTTCTTCCATATTTTTCTTGATAAAACTGTCTATCGCCTTTTCCGTGTATTTCATTTCCTGCGCATTCAGGGATTGCCCGGCAAGTTTGACCAGCAGCAACATAAGGGCCAGTACTGACAATTTTATCTGATTCATATTGTTTGGATGTTTGTTTTAGTTTACGAGACCGTACCCGGTTATATGTCCACCGCCGATCTCAGCTAATATGAGCATTAAACGGATGCGGAAATTGGACCGTCGATATATATATTGTTATTGGCGATGGATTGGCGGTTTCGGAATTTTTTTCTTTTGCAGGGCAGGGCATATTTGCCGCCCGTTTGAAGGTATTCGTCGACGTTTCATTCCGCCTGTACTACACATTTGTATATTTGTTCGTTATGCCACTAATAGAGCGGATTGTTAATTTTAGTTCAGCGCACAGGCTGCTGAGCCACGTGATATTCTGGTTGATCGTTGCTGTTATATTCCTGAACAGGTATACTATAGAGGAATATGATGAGCTGGATAAGATCATTTACCGGCATTGCTATTACATGTCATTTATGATCCTGGCTTCTTATTTCATTGCGTATATTATTATTCCTAAACTGATCCTCTCGAAGCACTACTTTCAGGTGATTCTTTATTTTCTCGGCGGCAGTTATGTGATCTGTGTTTGTTCACGTGTGGCAGTGATCTACCTGTTGGAGCCGCTTATCAGACCAGCTCCTTTTGGACAGGAGTCTTTGTGGGAGATCATGACGGATATTCCCAAACTATTCACTCATTACTTTGCATTAGCGTTTTCAGCCGCATGGGTATTTGCTTTTATAAAGCTTATCCGTGATCAGTATTTGGTGCAGCGCAGAAGTCTGAAACTGGAAAAAGAGAAAGCACAAACAGAATTGAAGGTCCTGAAGGCGCAACTCAATCCACATTTCCTATTTAATACCCTGAATAATATTTATTCCCTTTCACTAATGAACTCCCCGGTCACGTCCAGGGCGATCTATGAACTGTCGGAGATCCTTGATCATGTGTTGTACAGGTGCAACAATACCTACGTACCAATTTCAGAAGAGATCAGGCTGATCGGGAATTACGTCGAACTGGAAAAATTAAGATACACAGAAAAATTGAAGGTAAGTTTTAAGCATACAATAGATGAACACATGGAGATCGCTCCTTTACTGCTTTTGTCGCTTGTAGAAAATGCGTTCAAACATGGTGCAGGAGAGAGTGTAGGCCGTCCATTTGTAAATATTGATCTTCGGTTAGAGCAGGGGATGTTTCGTTTTGAGGTTGCGAACAGCTTTTTGCCCGACAATAGAATGCCGGGAGATGAAAGGATCGGACTGAGCAATATCCGGAAGCAACTGGATCTGCTCTATGGCGACCGTTATAAGTTAAATATATCCGACAATCAGGAGATCTTTGTAGTTTTATTGACTATTGATCTGAAAGGTCGACAGCCATAAAAAGAAACGTTATGAAAGTGAAGTGTCTGCTGGTTGATGATGAACCGCTGGCCATTCAGTTGCTCAGCAACCATATCGCACAGCTCGGATCGTTTGAAGTGGTGGGCACGTGTTCTAACGCTATCGAAGCATTGAACGTGTTAAGATCAACTAAAGTAGATCTTTTGTTCCTCGATATAAAGATGCCCAAGATCACTGGTATAGATTTTCTAAGATCGATAAAGGATCCACCATCGGTGATCGTAACGACTGCCTACAGAGAATATGCTATCGAAGGGTATGACCTTGACCTGGTTGATTATCTTTTAAAACCAATCACTTTCGAGCGATTTTTCAAAGCTGTTGAACGATACTTAAGGGATAGGTCACCAGGCAAAGGCAAAACCACTTCTGATGAAGAAGCCCGGTTTGTAAATGTCAGGTCAGACAGGAAATTCCAACGGATCAATGTGGACGAGATCATCTATGTTGAAAGTGTAAAGGATTACATTGTCATTCATTTGATCAGTAAAAAGATAACGGCTAAATATAAGATCGGTGATTTTGAGTTGTCTTTGCCTTCAAAGTCTTTCCTGCGTGTTCATCGTTCATTTATCGTGAATCTCCGCAGGATCGATGCTTTTACGATGAATGAGATTGAGATAGGAGCTGTTGTTGTCCCGATCGGGATAAATTACAAAGATCAGGTGATGAAGACCCTGAACCAATCTGCATATGACCGGAATGATGGTGATGGAGAAATGGTTGGGGGAGGGGGATGAAGGGTTGAACGTCGGATAGATTGGCTTTACCAGATATATTTTTCGTTTGGGGGATTTATAAAAGAAAAACTCCGAGCTATTACTCGGAGTTTTCTGTGATCCCGCTGGGACTCGAACCCAGGGCCCATACATTAAAAGTGTATTGCTCTACCAACTGAGCTACGGAATCAACCTATTTCCATTCAAAAACGTTAGCCGCTATCTGAACGGGGTGCAAAAATACAGGCTGGAAAGTTCCGCGCCAAAAAAAAAGCAAAATAATTCAAGATTTTTTTTGCCTGTTGTCTTCATAAAAGAATTATAATTCCTTTAATATGTTCTGTTTATATTGATCCGCACTCGTAATTCCCCCTATCTCCATTATCACGAGCGTTTGCCAAACCATCTCAACCAAACCATTGCCAACACGATTGCTGTTACAGACGCAACCAGTACCGCTACTTTTGCCTGGTCTTGTGTTGCCGTATCCGCGAAAGCAAGTACTGCAATAAAGATGGACATTGTAAACCCGATACCCGCAAGAAGGCCGGCGCCTGTCAGTTGCATCCACGATACATGTTGTGGTAACTCAGCTTTTTTATTTTTCACGACCAGCCATGATGCAAGCAGAATTCCAACCGGTTTGCCGATCACCAGTCCGGCGATAATGCCCCACGAAAGCGGGCTGTTCAACGCGTCCATGGTGCTGGCCGGTAAGACGATCGCCGTGTTGGCCAACGCGAATACAGGCACAATTAAAAAGTTAACAGGATAATGCAGGCGATGTTTAAAGTGATCTAGTTTTGATACAGGAACCATCCAGGCGAATAGAACCCCGGCAACCGTAGCATGAATGCCTGAATTGAACACAGCAAACCATAAAAGAAGTCCCAGTAACACATGCCATATACCAAACTTCACACCCTGCCGGTTCAGCAGGTACAGTACCGAGATCACCAATACTGCTCCCAGTAAGTAGAATACCTGCACAGGCTCGCCATAGAATAATGCGATCACAACGATCGCGCCGAGATCATCAATGATTGCCAATGCGGTTAAAAAAATCTTCAGGGATACGGGTACACGTTTTCCGAGCAGTGAAGCAATACCTAAAGAGAAGGCAATATCTGTTGAAGCGGGAATAGCCCAGCCTCCGGAAAATGGTGTACCTTTATTGAAAAGCGCATAGATAAAGGCGGGCACCAGCATTCCTCCGATCGCCGCCGCAACAGGCAATGTTGCCTTGCTGACCGAAGAAAGTTCCCCTTGCAGTAACTCCTGCCTGATCTCCATGCCGGCAAGAAAGAAAAAGAGCACCATCAATCCATCATTGATCCAATGCTCGATACTATGCGGTAAGTAAGATGTATGCAGCCAGCTGAATTCAGTTTTCCAGAAATGGGCATATGCAGCGCCACCGGCCAGGTTGGCTAGCACTAAAGAGATCACGGTGCATAGAAGTAAGAGGATACCGATCGAACGGCTGTCCCGCATCAGTGCCAATATGGATCGGGCGATAATTCGGAAAGGCATGGGCAAATATACAGACGGGATCGTCAGTCTGGCGTAGAAGTATCAGAGGCCGCTAAGTAAAAGCAACGCAGAGAATAGGGGACTATCTCATTAAGTGTGTAAACTTTTAATCGGGGTTGTTTTGTTTACAATCTGACTCTTGTTTCAAAAATAGTTAAAAACTGACCGAGGACCATGCCCCAGTTATGGATGGGCATGGTCCATTTTTTTGTAGCCTCTCGTAAAGCGAGGTACACAGACTTCATGACCGCCTCATCTGTGGGGAACGATAGTTTGTTTTTGGTGTACTTTCTGATCTTGCCATTCAGGTTTTCGATGAGGTTGGTCGTGTAGATGATCCTTCTGATTTCCAAAGGGTAGTCAAAGAAGACAGTCAGTTCGTCCCAGTTATCTCTCCAGCTTTTAATGGCATAGCCGTATTTACTATTCCATTTTTGTTCTAATACCTGAAGAGCGCTAAGTGCTGCTTGACGATTAGCGGAAGAATAGATGTCTTTCAAATCGCGGCTGAACTCTTTCTTGTCCTTCCAGGTCACATAGCGGCAACTATTTCTGATCTGATGAACTACGCAGATCTGGGTAGCAGAAGCAGGGAAGACCGATCGGATGGTCTGGGTAAAACCATTCAGATTATCGGTAGCGGTGATCAGGATATCTTCCAGACCACGGGCTTTCATATCTGTCAACACACTCATCCAATAAGCGGCTGATTCATTTTTCCCCAGCCACATACCCAACACCTCTTTATAACCATTTCTGTTCAGCCCTACAGCGATATAAACGGTCTTATGGATGACCTTGCTGTTCTCCCGGACCTTAAAAACAATCCCATCCATCCAGACAATCAGGTATACAGGTTCCAGCGGACGGTTTTGCCAGGCGACGATATCTTCTGCGATCCTGGAAGTGATCCGGCTGATCGTGGACGTGGATACCTCAAAATTGTACAGATCTCTGACCTGTGACTCTATATCTGCCACACTCATGCCTTTGGCATACATGGACACGATGATCTCTTCGATGCCTTCCACCATGTTCTCCCGCTTGGGAACGAGCATCGGATTAAAACTGGCATCCCGATCACGGGGAACCCTGATCTCGGATTCTCCATAGCTGGTTTTGATCTTCTTTTTACCATACCCATTGCGGGCGTTCTCATTGCCGGACTGCTCATGCTTGTCATAGCCTAAATGATCATCCAGCTCGCCTTCCAGCATTTTCTCTATTCCTCGCTTCTGAAGCGCACTGAGAAAATCATTGAGCTGCTGGCCCGTCTTAAACTGCTTTAAAAAATCGTCCGTTAAAAAATCTTCTGGTCGCATAAACTGTATTGGTTTAAAAATATTAAAATCGAGGTAACAACCCCGATTTTAATATTTACACAGTTTTTGAGATAGTGTC
>JBEVKW010000492.1:0-7872 GCA_040509495.1 Chitinophagaceae bacterium
GGTTTTGCAAACCTCTACCTCTCCTCTCGGCCACACGGCTGAAATAGGGCATCCCGGAGAACCGGGACGCCGTTACTACTCTAACGTTTGCTTTAAAACGATAAGCAAAACTCTTTCAGATATATCAATCAGCTTAGTTCTTTTGTACGCTTTATTAGTCTACTGATTTAGTATACTAATAACTGATAAAAAAAGGACGCGAGGTCCGGTGATTGCAAACATAGTATATAATATTTAGTCTACAATGTCTGTAGACTAAATATTTTTTTCACTTATAGAGGCAAATATTTTTGTGCTAAATGGCCCTCACCAGGATCCGTACACTCCATGCCACCACTACCACTCCCAATAAAATGAAGGAAGCTTTGCGGGGAAGTTTTCCGTTAAGACGAGCCGCGATAGGAGCGGCGATCAATCCCCCTATGATCAATGCAATGATCACCTGCCAGTGCTGAACACCTATCAGCGTAAAGAATGTAAAAGCACTTGCCAGCGTAACAAAAAATTCGGTCAGGCTGACCGATCCCACCACATACCTCGGCGTACGCCCTTTGGTGATCAGCGTAGAAGTAACGATCGGCCCCCAGCCGCCGCCGCCAAATGAGTCAAAAAAGCCACCGGCACCAGCTAACCAACCATATCGCCTGAACTTCTTTTTTACACTCGATTTTTTGAAAGCACTGATAAATATCCGGATCCCCAGCACGAGCGTGTACGCTGCCATGATCGGACGAATATACGCAATATGCGTTTCTCCAAATTTCACCAGCAATACCGCTCCTAACACAGCCCCTATAACTCCGGGAACTAACAGCGCCTTGAACAATTTCTTATTTACGTTGCCAAACTTATAATGGCTGTATCCCGACGCTCCGCTCGCAAACATCTCAGCCGTATGTATGCTTCCGCTGATCGCTGCAGGACTAACATTGGCAGACATCAAGGCGATCGCACTGGTTACGCCGTATCCCATACTGGTTGCACCATCCACCAGCTGTGCAAGAAAACCAGCCAGCACCATCCAGTGGAAATTGGCGTCAAGCCCGCGATAAATACTCACCGTTTTGTCGGCAATCACCTGCAAAGGCAGATAGGAAAAGATGAAATGTCCGATCAGCATAAAAGCAAAAGCTGCCAACGAATAACTTGCAACCTTTCTCCATCTCCTTTCACTCAGGCCCGCATCATTTTCAACCAATACTTTTGTAAGAGCATTTAACTTCTTCACCTTGTTTTCGAAATTTCCATTCAGCTTGCCACGAACCTGGTGCAGGTTATTGATCACCTCATCCAGCTCTGCAGGCAACGCGTCATTCAACACTTCTTTTATGCGCTTGGCAGCTGTTGGAGATTTTCCATTCGTGGAAATAGCCAGCTTAAGGTTCCCTTTTTTAACGATCGAACCCAGGTAGAAATCACACAGATCCGGTGTATCCGCCACATTCACCAGCTTTCCCGAGAGTTTCGAAAGATCGTGTATCGCAACACTTACTTCCCGTTTATTTACCGCAACAATAATAATGTCTTGTCCGTTCAAATCCTCCACCTCAAAGGGTCTCTCGTGCAGACTGACATTCGGATATTCCTGTACAAGCGTTTTGATCGCGTGGCTGATCTCTGTTGCAACCAAAACGATATTCGCCGAAGGCGAATTATGCAATAATGCGTGCAGTTTTTCCAATCCAACTTTGCCACCACCAACGATCAGTACATTCAGCTGATCCAGTTTCAGGAAAACAGGGAACAGCTCATTCGTCTCTTTTTGATTTGCTGTAATAACCGTTGTTGTATTCTCCATGATCATTTTTTAATTCTTAGCGATCCATTTTCTATAAGAAAAATCACCAAACGTTTCTCCTTCCGTCCTTTCCGCACTGAATACAGAGAACAACTCATCGAGGCTTTCGAGAATAAGATCCTCTCCGATATTCTCCCGGTACTTTGTATTCAACCGCTCCCCGATCCGGTCACCTCCAATATGCAAGTTATACTGACCGTAACTCGTTCCTACAAAACCTATTTCTGCAGCGGGAGACCGGCCACAACCGTTTGGACAACCGGTCATACGTAAAGTAATCTCTTCATCTTCCAATCCATACTTCTCCACGATTGGTTCGATCCTGGAGATCAGCGTAGGTAAATACCGCTGCGCCTCTGATAATGCAAGCGGGCAGGTATTGAATGCAACGCAAGCGATCGAGTTCTTCCGGATCTTTCCCGCTTTCTCAGTATGCCCGATCAAACCAAAACGATCCAGGATCTCTTCCACAACTTCCTTATCCTTTTCGTCTACATCTGCAATGATCACATTCTGATTACCTGTAAAGCGGAAGTTCGCCTTACCAGATCTTGCAACCTCAAGTAGTCCGGTCTTCATAGGTAACTCATCGCTATCCAGCACCCGTCCGTTCTCAACAAATAAAGTATAGTTCCATTTTTTTTCGTGATTCTGTTGCCAGCCGAAATGATCCTTCCGCTCAGTAAATTGGTATGGTCTCGCTTCTTCAAGTTTAAAGCCTGCTCTTTTCTCCAGCTCTTCAATGAACCCGGGAACCCCGATCCTGTCGATCGTGTACTTTAACCTCGCCAGCTTACGGTCAGAACGGTTCCCATGATCACGCTGGATCGTCATGATCTCGTACACTGCTTTCAATACCTTTTCTTCCGTATCCACAAATCCAAGCATACTTCCCAACCTGGGATAGGTCTGCGGATTGCCATGCGTAGCGCTTAATCCTCCGCCGGCTGCGATATTGAATCCTTTCAGCTTTCCATCTTCAATGATAGCGATCAATCCAATATCGTTTGTAAAGACGTCGATATCGTTATTGGGAGGTATCGCGATCGCAATCTTGAATTTCCGCGGAAGGTACCTGTCCTGGTACAAAGGATCGTCTTCCTTCTTATCCGCTAACTGTTCCTCATCAAGCCATACTTCATAGTACGCTCGGGTTTTGGGCAAGGCCAGCAAACTGATCTTATCGGCGTAACGAAAGATCTCTTCATGCAGGGGAGACTCGCCCGGGTGCGCGCTGCACATCACATTCCGGTTCACATCGCCGCATGCAGCAATGGAGTCGAGTGCAAGTGTGTTGAATGCCCTGATCGTGGGCTTAATAGAAGATTTAAGAATGCCGTGCAATTGTACTGTTTGCCTTGTGGTGATCTTGATCGTACCGGTGGAATATTCTCCAGCCACATGATGCAACCCTATCCATTGATCCGGCTTCAGAAAGCCACCAGGCAAGCGAAGCCTGATCATGTAAGAATATAACCACTCAAGTTTCTTCGCACTGCGCTCTTCCCTGCGATCACGATCATCCTGCTGATACATCCCATGGAATTTGATCAATGACTGATCGTCTTCCCTTAAGGCACCGGTGATGTCATCCTGAAGACTTTCCTTCAATGTACCACGCAAACCATCGCTGGCTTTCTTGATCCGTTCAACAGGTGATAAATTTTTTCCGTCACTCATCGCTGGTTGTTGGTATTTGTTAGGTTATAGATGCCGACCCGTTCATATCAATAAACGTCTTTACTGTATCTTCCTTCTTTTCTCAATTGGTCCAGGTATTTTGCTGCAGCTTCAACTGATAAGTTCCCTTGCTCTTCAATGATCCTGATCAAGGCTGCCTCTACATCTTTGCTCATCGGATCTTTCGTACCACTAACATAGACGGCCGCTCCATTTTCTATCCAACTGAATAATTCTTTCGCATGTTGTTGCATCCGGTGCTGCACATAGATCTTCTCCTGCTGATCCCTGGAAAAAGCAAGATCCAGCCTGGTCAGCACACCGGTCTGTACATAATTCTGTATCTCCGTTTGATAAAGAAAGTCGGTCACAAAATGCTGGTCCCCGAAAAAGAACCAGTTCCTTCCTGTTGCACCTGTTGCATCACGCTCTGCGAGAAAAGCGCGGAACGGTGCTACGCCCGTTCCAGGTCCGATCATTATAATATCGGTACCCGCTAATGGCAGTTTGAAATTCTTATCCTTATGAACATAGAACGTGATCCCTGATCCTAATGGCTGGTCGCCGAGGAACTCACTGCACAATCCAAAACGTTGTTCCTCCTGCGCAAGAAAACGATCTCTTGCCACAGTGATATGCACTTCATTCCTGCCATGCCCTTCAGGAGAGGATGCGACCGAATACAATCTTGGCGCGATCGGGATCAGGATCTGCAGCACTTCTTTGAACTGCTCTGCATCCCTGACCGGATAGATCCTCAACAGATCGACCAGATCCATTCTTGTATCGGGAATCTCCTGCCCGATGATCGTCGCATATTTCTTTACCGTACTGGTAAGTAGGTAGCAGATATTGAGCTGTGTGGCCAGCAGATCGCGGACCGACCCGGAAGCTTTGGCCGTCTGAACTTCCTGGTCAGGATCGATGCCAGTCAGTTTAATGATGCGGTTGATAACATCGGGTCTGTTGCGCGGAACGATACCGATCGTATCACCCGGTTCATATTCGATCTCTTCTTCCGTGGCCAGTTCAATATGATATGTCTGCTTATTAGAACCGCGATCATTCAGGTTAATATTTGCCTGTATGGTAGATTGATAAAACTTCTTTTCTGCTTTTTTCTTCGATACTACCGCTTGCGTGGCAGGCGCAGGCTCAGCGGCTTCCGGTTTTACTTCGGAGTCAAGAGTGGATAACACCTTCTCGAACCACGCCATCGCATCATCCTCATAATCCACATCACATTTCTGCAACGGTAACAGCCTTTTGGCACCAAAGTGTTGAAATTGGTTATCTACATCCTCTCCTGTTTTACAATACATCGGGTACGATGTGTCTCCCAATGCAAGAACACTGTATCTTAAATTGGGTAACTGCAGCTTATTCTCGTGGATATAGTCATAAAATTTCTTCGCAGGGATGGGCGGTTCTCCCTCTCCCTGTGTGCTGATCACAACAAACAGATACTCTTCTTTGGAAAGATCTGACACACGATACTGGTCAAGCCCGGTCAGCTTTGCATTCACACCTTTCTTCTTAGCAGCGGCAGCCAGTTGGGTCGCAAGCTTTTTTGAATTTCCTGTTTCTGTTCCAAATACAAGACTGATCTTCTTCACAGGCGCAGCTGCCGGCGGCTGTACAACCGCTGGCGGTGCAATCGCATCTGTTCCGCTTCCTGATACAAGGGCAGACAGATAGCCGTTGATCCAAACCAGTTCTTCCCGGGATGATGACTGGATCAATTCCTGTAATGATTTTAGTTTCGGTGCTGAAAGCATACGTTGACTTTTTAAACGGCTTCGCGGCGCAGCGATTCAACGGGTTCAAAATATTGTTCCTGGCTGTTACTGTTCCGGATCCAGGAAAACTGCTCATGCAAAGCCACCACTTTTCCGATGATCAGCAGGGATGGAGAAGCAAATTCCCGCCCGTCAAAATTCTGCTTATGCTGATAGATATTCGACACGTGTACATTTTGCAAACGGGTAGTGGCTTGCTCTACCACCGCAAGAAATTTATCAGACCTGATCCCATTTCTTTTGAGATTCTCCACAATATCGTCAAGCGTTCCGGATGACATGTAGAACACAAGTGTATCATCTGTTTCCGCCAGCTCTTTCCAGTACGTTTCGGAAAGCAGGTCTGTTTTATAAAATGTCAGAAACCTTACAGCATTGGCGTAGTTCCGCGCAGTAAGCGGAATGCCCGCATAAGCGGCAGCTCCAAATGCCGCGGAGATACCCGGAATGATCTCATAAGAGATTCCATTCTCCACGAGTACCTGCAACTCGTCCAGCATATTGGCAAATACAGATACATCACCACCTTTCAATCGCACCACGGTTTTACCCGCCTTACTGTGTTCGATCATCAACTGGTTGATCCTTTTCTGCGGCGTAGATGCTCCATAGCGGCCCTGCTTGCCAACGCAGATCACCTCCGTTTGCGGGCCCACGTACTCATTGAGAATCTCATGACTCACTAATCTGTCCGTCAACACAACATCCGCTTTCTGCAACCAGCGAACAGCCTTCACAGAAATAAGTTCGGGGTCGCCGGGACCTGCTCCAGCCAGAATTACTTTCCCTTGTATATGCTGTACATTCATAGTCTACCAGTTTAGTAGATTTATTAAGTAAAAAAATATCACTGCAGCAGCAGTGCTGCTACAGTATTATTGCTCGTTTCATCGATCAGAATGGCACTGCCGGTTCCCTGAATGGATGAGTAAGGATCATACGCCAGGTGTGATGCAACCCTGATGGTTGCCTTTACCACCTCATTAAGTTTTACACTACTCTCAACAGGCAATTGCTGCAGCGTATTTACATCCAGTTTATACTCTACATTGCGCACTACTGCACGGACCAACCGGCTGTTGTGCTGCAGGTAATATTTATTTCCCGGTTGTAAAGGCTTTTCATCAAGCCAGCAAAGAACAACATCCAGCTCGTTTGTAACTTTCGGTTGATTGGCCAAATTCACAATTGAATCACCGCGACTGATATCAATATCATCTTTTAAATGGATGGTTACGCTTTGTGGTGCAAATACTTCGTCCACTTCTTTCCCACTCACTTCCAGCTTTGATATTTCAGTTTCGATGCCAGACGGAAGTACAGCCACCTTATCTCCCTTTTTGTAGATGCCGCTGATGACCTTACCCGCATAGCCGCGATAATCGTGCAGGTCATTTGTCTGCGGCCGGATCACCAGTTGAACCTGGAAACGCGGGTCTTCAAGGTTTATATCCTGATCGGTTTCCACTTCTTCCAGCAGTTCAAGCAAAGGCTTTCCTTCGTACCAGGGAATAGAGAGCGATTTGTCAACGATGTTATCTCCATTCAACGCACTGATGGGGATGTAGGTAACGTCATCCAACCCTAACTGGCGGGCTACATTAGCATAATCGATCAGGATATTGTTATAAACATCCTGGGAATATTCCACCAGGTCCATTTTATTTACCGCTACAACTACATGCGGTATTTTCAACAGTGATGCTATAATGGAGTGGCGGCGGGTTTGCTCAACCACTCCCTGCCGTGCATCTACCAGGATGATAATGAGATTGGCATTTGAAGCTCCGGTGATCATATTCCTCGTATATTGTACGTGCCCGGGAGCATCAGCGATGATAAATTTTCTTTTCGGCGTCGAAAAATAACGGTATGCCACATCGATCGTAATTCCCTGCTCACGTTCTGCTCTCAAACCATCCGTAAGCAACGCAAGATCGATCGGACCAGCTTCCTTGTTCTTGGTCTGCTTCTCCAATGCCTCCAGCTGATCTACCAGTATATTCTTGCTATCATACAGCAAACGACCGATAAGCGTACTCTTACCGTCATCCACACTGCCTGCTGTTATAAATCTTAGTAAATCCATGTGAGTTGATTATCGTGATGAAGTAAAAAGTCAAAAGGCAAAATCAAAAAGTAAAAAAACATCTATATAAAATGAATAAATAATACTGAAAAAAATACTTTCTACTTTCTACTTTTTACTTAAAAATATCCATTCTTCTTCCTGTCTTCCATGGCTGCTTCGGTTACCTTATCATCAATCCTGGTTTCACCTCTCTCGCTGATCTTGGTTGATATAATCTCATTGATCACTTCATCGAGGTTAGACGCTTTAGATTCTACCGCTGCCGTACAGGTCATATCGCCAACAGTGCGATAGCGAACTTTTTTATCAAGTACTACATCATCTGCTGCGGGCTGTACATATTCACTCATAGCTACTAACTGCCCTTCATGCAAAATCACTTTTCTGTCATGAGCAAAATAGATGGATGGCAAACCAATATTTTCTTTGCGTATATAATTCCAGATATCCAGTTCGGTCCAGTTGCTGATTGGGAATACTCTTACGTTTTCTCCTTTATGAAT
>JBEVKW010000493.1:0-5163 GCA_040509495.1 Chitinophagaceae bacterium
AGGATTCGTTGACCGTTGACCGTTGACCGTTGACCGTTGACCGTTGACCGTTGACCGTTGACCGTTGACCGTTGACCGTTGACCGTTACAAATTAAAAAGGACGGGCTATCGTTTTTAAATGATAGCCCGTCCTTTTTAATTTGTACACGAATATCCAATTATATTCCATCTCGCTTCAATTCCGGACAACGGGCAACGGACAACGGTCAACGGGCAACGCTCAACGCTCAACGAACAACGAACAACATCAGCAATACTACTATAACAATTATAACCTCCGGGCAATTCATCCATCTCTTTAGGCAATTGGTGCTTATATGTTTTCTTTTATAGTATGATCATACGAAAATTTGCTTTTCTTGGCAGATAACGCGGATGTTATGAACGTACTGGTGATTGAATACGAAAAGGGAATGGTGCAAAAGATCAAAGATCTACTTCATGAAATTGATGAGACCATTCAGGTAGTAGGAGTAACTGAAAATATGTTTGCCGCAGCAGAATGGCTGACGCGCAATAAAATTCCTGATCTGATACTGGCTAACGAAGGAGTGATATCCGGCATACCAAAGAAGAGACGCGGAGACATTAAAGCAGTCGTTACCTTTTCCACCAATAAAGAAGCCTATAACTTCGAAGCATTCCGGTATAAAACGATCCGGCATATACTGACTGAATTGCCCGCCACAGAAGAACGCATCGTCAACTTTGATCAGTACTGGGGACAAAGCGGCAAACCTTCCGCGAACGGAAATTATAAGGAGCGATTCCTTGTAAAACAGGGACAAAAACTTGTATCCATACACATTAGCCAGATCGCCTATTTTTTCTCCCAGGAACGATTTATTTTTTTCAAAACATTCGATAATCAGAAATACCTGCTCGAATACAGGATCGAACAACTTGAACAGATACTGTCTCCCAATCTTTTCTTTCGGATAAACCGTTCTCATATTGTTTCAATGCAAACAGTAAAAGAGATCCATGCGTATTTCGGCAATCGCCTTAAACTGGTTCTCTCTCCGTCAGCAGATAAGGAGGTGATCGTAAGCAGAAAAAGAGTAACTGACTTTAAAGAATGGTTAGGGAAATGATCCTGGCACATTGCTGATCTGGCCGGCGTGGGAGCAACGCAAAGATGCAAAGGAACCGCAAAGAGCGCGAAGAGATGTTTCTTAAAGAAAAATTTCATTGCGTCCTCTGCGGTTCTTTGCATTCTTTGCGTTGCTCCTACGCCAGTAAAACAGCATGCAGCCTCCTGAGCACTTCATACACAAATCCGGTTAGTTGCTACACTCCAGGTTGCAACACTATTTTCCGTTGCATAGCTTGGACTTTGTAAACATCCAATATCAGCCTGGTACCGTCCATAAAGGCTGCATCCTGAAAAACCGCTGAAGGAATCATGCGAGCAGGTTGCTGTGACGTTACCCGGCATCACACACCAAACAAATGTCGTATGCTGAAAAGCCACCTGCTCTTCCTTCTGCTGTTTTCCCATGCATTCTTTTCCGCCTCATCACAATGCCTTACTGCGCCTGCACCACCGGGATGTACCGGCAGCGATCCTTTACTCGCAAATAACGAAACAGTTTCCACCGGCACTACCAAATGGTACTATGGCTCCGCCATAACGATGAACAGCATTGCCCTGAATGGCGGTACGATCGTGGTTTGCGCTGATCTTACCATTAACAACTTCAGCATGACGGGAGGCACGATCTTCGTCAGGCCGGGAGCAAGACTTGTATTGGCCGCAGGTTCCGGTGCCGGACTTATCCTTACCGGTAACAGCGCCATCTATAACTACGGCACCATTGAAGTGCAGCGAAATCTTTCCCTGGAAGGAAGCGCCACAGCGGTCACACCAAACATCTTCATCAATGCCACTCCCACTGCCGTTTTGCGTATGCCATTCACCTACTTTGTGATCAATAACAGCCATTCATGGTTTGTAAATAATGGTACCGCAGAGTTTGGTGGCGTCATCACCGACCAGAACGCTGCAGCATCTTCCATGTGCCTCGGCAGTGGAAGTATTACGAAAATGAATATCCTGATCAACAAGATCGCCAACAGCTATAAAGTGAACAACGGTAATGCATGCGTATCCGTTAACCAGAATTCATTTTTCAACAACCGCCTTACCAATGATCCGAACCTGTATGCGTGTCTTTCTTCTGGTCATACTTCCTATTCCGGCTGCGGAGGATGCCCTGCCAATAACTGGGGAGCCGCCACGATCATTAACGCATGCTCTTCCTGCTCGGCACTGAGTGTGCTTGGCTTCTCTTCGATCGATCTGAATGCAACCGTCAGTGCTGCGGGAAACAGGCTTAGCTGGAATATCAATGGCATTTCCGAACCCGGGCAATTTGTCATCGAACGTTCTGCCGATGCTGTGCACTACCTGCCCGTTGCGACGGTTGATTTCCCTGACAACATCACCACCACCTTTTATCACCTCGATAAATTCCCACTGCAGGGATTTAATTATTATATGATCAAATACATCATCAGAGGAAAAACGATTGTTTCCAGTAAGGTCTCTCGCGTATCAACACTTCCTCAAAACAGTTTTGCTATCAGCCCTATGCCGTTCAACCGGAATTTTTCGGTATCGCTGTCAAGCGATCTGCATGCTGAAAAGATCATCATTACGGATATGGCCGGCCGGAACATTCCCATCAGATACAATATCACTCCGCCGGCCAACCGGATCGAAGTACAGCTCATGGAAGATATCGCTCCGGGTGTTTACCTGCTGCACCTCAAATCTGATAAAACGACGATAGCAAGAACGATCTTCAAACAGTAAATCTATCACACTCAGCAAAGCCGGTACGATCAAACCGGCTTTCTTCCTCTTTCCCGTCTTACCGCTTTATGTTGAAGTAAGACGGGAAAGATTCGTTTCAAGGGCAATATCTTCTCTTCTATAAATGGCAGTAATATGCCTACCCTCTTTTTTCGCTTTCCTCCATGTCATTCTTCGCCAGGATCACATGACCAACTGCACAATCCAAACAACGGCGCTGATTGCAGTACTGGCTTTTCAACTCGAGCATTGCCTGGGAATCAAAAGCAGTAGACAGTTCAACGCCAAGTGTACGGAACCCTTCCATCACTGTATTGGCTTCTGCCGGAAGATGTAGAAGCCACCGTAAAGCTTTTGCCTTCAGTACTTCTTCACCATGAAAATGACCGTAAGTATACAGCATGGGAATAATTGTATTGATGATAACGGACTCGATCATTCCCATACCGGTCCTTTTGGGCTTGAATGAACTGAGTTCACCGGGCCTGTAATGATAATGCCAGTAGTCGTTCGCCGTCACATCAAGCCATTGAAAGATCTCTTTCAATTCTTCGGTCTCCTTTACTTTTGAAAAAAGATGAGTGGTCTGATGGATCAGCATGGCCAGTTGTGCCAGCCTGACGGTTGGAAAATTCACTGGTCGCATACGCAGAAATAATGCCTGGCCATGTACCGGATGAAGACTGTATTTATGACGGAGAAACCCATACTCCCGCTGGAGCAACACGGGATAGTCTTCGTCCCAGCGATCATTCAGTAAACCAGCCTGACCCAGTAATAACGCTTCCAGCTGATGTATCTGATTTTTATGGCGCGCAAGAATGGAAAGTGGAATGGAACGCGCCACAGATTCAAAGAAGTCGGCATTCACCTGGCTTCCGAAACTGCGTGCGAGCAACCACCAGAATGTTTCCGCCCAATGATAATTATTTTGCTTCAGGAAAACATCCGCCTGTGCTGCTTTACGCAACATCCGCTCCGCTACAAGCCGGTCCTTCCAGCTTTGCCAGGCCATTTCCGCGATACGCCCGATCTGTTGCCCGCAGGGAACAAAACCTGTCGCATTCAGCAAAAACTCATACTTCTGTAAAAGCAACCGGGATATACGGTTTTTTAATTCCAGCACAGGAAGATCATTCACCAACGCGTCGTGATCCCATACCACATGAAGGATGACATTATTATAAAGCGGATCCTGCTCGTGCTCATGCCTGTTCCAGTCAGATGTACGCAGATGCAACTCTACCGATCCTGACCAGGTAAAGTCGCCAATCCGGATCCTCGCATTCAGAAAATCAGGTCCCTGGTTGGTATTGTGTGTTCCTGCAGCAAATACAAGTACATTCTCTCCATCAACGGTGAGTAAACCCGAAGCATTATAGTACTGCAGCTGCCAGATATATTGCAAAAGTCTTTCTGTCATCGGATGATTTTTGATCACCCAATCTAGAAAGTTGGCGCTTCAGGACCAATGTGTTTTCATCAGAATTTTATGGGAAAAACAACGGAGCTACTGGTATTTTATTAACTCCTGGACAACCCTGCTGACAGGAAGCCCCATCACATTATAGAAATCTCCCTTCACCCCTTTGATACCGACCACACCGATCCATTCCTGGATGGCATAGGCGCCGGCCTTATCATACGGTTTGTATTTATCAACATAGAATTGTATCTGTTCATCTGTCAGCGGATGAAAGTATACATCAGTGATATCCGCGAAAGCCGTTTCCCGCTGATCCTGCCTTATTACCACGCCGGTGATCACACGATGCTGGTTGCCTGACAGATCCTGAAGGATTTGCAGGGCATCTTCACGGCTTTGAGGCTTTCCGATAATACGTTGCCCCAGCACGACGACCGTATCCGCAGCCAGAACGATCTTTTCTTTTGAAACCGTTGCCTGCACCGCCAGGGCTTTATTCCGCGCAATGTGAACAGGCACTTCCTCTGTTGCCATAGCAGCGGGAAACGTTTCTTCTGTTTCTTTTATGATGATCTCAAACGGGATCTCCGCCCACTCCAGTAATTGCTTACGGCGGGGAGATTGAGAGGCTAGTATGATCGGCTTCATAAGTAAAAATAAAAAAAGATCATCGAAAGAATGCCGGTCAGCATAACGATCTTGGTGAGTGAGCTCAGCCGGTGATAATCTGCCACAAGTTTTGCCCTGAACAAACCCGACAATATATAGAGCAGGGGAATGATGATGAACAGTGTGCAGTAGACAACAGCCCACCACCAGCGAAACTGCAACACATAAGCCTGTACCACACCAAGTATCACGATCAGTATGATCAGCCAGACCGCGATATAAACCTTTGATGCATTAATCCCCCAGACG
>JBEVKW010000494.1:0-6857 GCA_040509495.1 Chitinophagaceae bacterium
ATAGAAGATTACCTCCCGAATACGAAGCCTATTGGTAAGGCATTAGTAAGGAATATGGTTTCTACCTCCAAAGTAGTGAGGTAACAACCACCATTATCATAACGGGCGAGCACCAGAAAGGTATTAGACCAACATCGGCGGTCTAATACCTTTCTGGGCGTCTTCTACCATCACTTGCGGCAAAACGCAACCCTATAGGCATCGCCCCGGCGAGTAGAGCCGCGCGAAGATTTTCGGGAGTTCTAAAGATTCTGTGTAAGTGAGTTTGAGTTGAGCCCGCCCATCGACACTCGGCCGTCAAAGAGTATGGCGACTTGGTTCATCGCGCCGCCCCAGTTCTTGATCGGCATTGTCCACCTCCGGCTGATGTTGCGCAACGCCAGGTACATCAGCTTGAAGACCGCCTCGTCGTTCGGGCACTGCGCCCGGTTCTTCGATACCTTCCGCAGCATCATGTTCAGTGACTCAATGGTACTCGTCGTGTAGACGGCACGCCGAATCTCCTCTGGGTAAGAGAACATCGTATGACTCACGCCCAGTTCTGCTGCCACGACCGCGCGATCACGGGGTAACTTCCAGCCCAGGACTCCTTGAACTGGGCGAGTTGCCGCTCGGCCTCACCTTCAATTGTGAACCTGCTCCCATGTGGTGAAGGACGACCCAGCATAGTCGAGGTCGAGCATATATCCATCGAGAAAGGACGTAATTACTATTATCGGACGTAATATATCCGGTTAAGTTTTATTAGACTTTCTTATTTGTTTTTCCTTGCTGCGGCGAACCCGTAAGGATATTGACAGCCGTCGTGTCGGCGGTCGCGTGCATGCAGTTGTTAGATTGCGTCCACCTTTAGCCCACCTCTCATCATCCGGCGCGTGAGCGGCGACGTGCAACCTGCGCCATGCCCTCCGCTACCTGCTCGATTCGAGGTCAGGCCAGACACCACGGCCGGTGACGCTTTCACCCGGTCGCCGCGCGATCCGCTACGGCCACACATCCATCCAGCAGAATTCTTCAGGTCGCCCCAGCAATCTAACGCTCGAATTAACCGGGCGCGAGCATAAAGCATTCAAGCCAGAAGGAACAAGACAACGATGAAAGGAAAGCTATCGAGCGCTCCGGTTGAATGAGTTGTTCGGCGGCAGGATACTTATCAACGCTCCCTGCCACAATTAGCCGTGACTACACAACAGAGGAATGTAGGGTAGTAAATCATTTTCAACGTTGAACAGAAAGTAGGGGTCAACGGAAGTACTCACCTGCCGCTCAAATCTGTCTTCCCTTGTAGACACTTTGTAATTCTACTGGAAGCTAAAGCCTCTTTTTCGTCTAATAAAGCTAGGATGAGCTGGGCAGCGTGACAGGTATGAGTATTGCCTGTGTACAGGTACGATTCCTCGCACCCTGCTAATAAAGCTCTCTCTTATTAGCCTCATGTTAACCACATATTTTGGAAACGGTCCTTCTGAGTTGGCTGACCTCATTCGGGAACAATCTTGGGCAACTTAGACTTTAGTTCACGTGCGAATCGGGTTCTAGTCAGTCATGCATCAATAATTTCTTTGACTTTCCGATGAAAAGGAGAATGAAATGTCAATTGTACGCAAGCAACCAACCCGTCTTGTTTTACTAGGGTGGGTAGTACTGACTATCTTGGTCACTCTCACCCAAACCGCTTTTACCTATCAGGATCAGGCGAAAAAGTCCTCTGAGACGCTTAAGGATAACAAGCCGACCCAGACTGCTTTCACCTATCAGGGGCAACTGAAAGCTGGCAGCGTGCCCGCCAACGGCACCTACGCCTTTCGGTTCGCGTTGTACACAGGACAGAGTGTAGGTCATGAGCTGGGAGTCGTAATCAAAGATGATGTCGTCGTAACCAACGGATCATTTACGGTGCAGTTAGACTTCGGTCGTGACGGCTTCAGTAGCAATGAAGGTTGGTTAGAGGTCGGGATGCGCCCCGCCAATAGCGCAAATCCTTACACAACGCTTTCTCCCCGTCAGCGACTGACGCTGACGCGCAATGCGATCCCGGCACAAGCGGAGTCGTGGAGTCTGATTGGCGTTCTCCTTGGTTTCTCGCGCGGCATAGATACAGATCTCTTGACTGTTGACAAAATCGCGGATCAATCTGTGACCGGCGAGAGAATTGCTAGTGGGCAAGTGGTCAAAAGCATAAACTTCGCCAAAGATATTTTAGTCCCTGCCGTAGAAAACAACGCGACCGTCAAGCCGAGTGGAAGCACGCCCACCCCGGCATTACAGGATAGCGGCTCTTGGACCTTGGCCGGGAGAACGTTACGACTTTCAACCCGCATCGACAATGTCGGCATCGGGACGGAAAAGCCGATAGCGAAGCTGGACGTTGCCGGTACGATTCACGCAAGCGAGGCGGTCACTGTCGGGAATTCAGTAGGCATGCTTTCGTCGGCCAGCTTGAACCTGATTGAGGTGGACAACGCGAGTCCACTCGCAATCGGTTTTAGTAACCCTATGTCTGTAACTCCCAATGCCGCGACATTTGAGAATATCAAGGTCGGCATCGGGACAACGAACCCGGCTCATAATCTCACAGTTTTTAGGGCCGCAACCCCGGGGCCGGTAATAGGAATCAGTTCCAGCACCGCCCAAGGCATGATTGCTATTGCTACCTGTGGTGGTTGCTATTCCACCATTGCGAATCCTGATGACTTTGTATTGGGCAATGCAAGTTTGAATGTTAGAGACCTTGTCCTAACCTCCAGAAGCGACAACCCTAATGGAGGAGCCATCCGTTTTGCCACAGGGACAATCAGTGGTGCCGACACGGAGAAGATGAGGCTTACGCAGGCGGGCGACCTCGGCATCGGGACACCGAGTCCGACCCAGAAACTCGATGTGAATGGACAAGCAAGAATTAGGGTGCTAACCCCTGGCCCTTTACTCAATGACGTAGTCGTAGCTGCCCCAAATGGCGTTCTATTCACGAGACCAGCAAGCAGCATCGCAGGAGGGGGCAGTTCTTGGTTACTCAGCGGTAACGCACTCACCACGGGTAACGAAATCCTGGGCACGACAAATAACTTCCCGTTGAAGGTTTTCACGAATAACTCGGAGAGAATGAGAATCCTGACGAACGGCAACGTCGGCATCGGGACGACAACCCCCAACGAGCAGTTGGAGATTACTGGGAACTTCCGCCTGCCCTTCAGCACCGCCAGCGTGGGAGTGATCAAATCCGGCGCAAACCGGTTCATACACAACTGTTGTAATGCTTCAAATTTTGCAACCGGCAATTTTTTTGGTGGGATGAATGCGGGCAACCTGACGCTAACCGGCACTGATAATGTTGGCGTGGGTGTGGTGGCGCTCGGATCGCTCACCAGCGGCAGCGATAATACGGCGGTGGGATCCAGAGCGCTCGTCGCAAATACAACCGGCGCCGCGAACACAGCCGTAGGGCGGGATGCGCTCCGTAGCACAAACGGAGTGGGCAACACCGCGGTGGGAACAAGCGCCATGATCTTTACGGCCGGCGGAAGTAATAACACGGCGATGGGAATGAATGCGCTCTCGAGCAACGTCGCGGGAGGTGCCAACACAGCCGTAGGATCCTTTGCGCTCAACGGGAGCACGGGAAGCAATAACACAGCCCTGGGTAACGTCGCCGGCTCCGCCCTTTCGAACGGGTCAAACAACATCTACATCAACAACGTCGGAGCAGGCACGGAGTCCGGCACCATCCGCATCGGAACGCCAGGGCAACATACACGCGCTTTCATCGCCGGTATTCGCAATGTCCCCACCGGTTTGGCTAATGCCATTCCTGTCGTAATTGACACCAACGGACAGTTGGGAACTGTAAATTCCTCCCGTCGCTTCAAGGAACACATTGAAAACATGGGAACGGCCAGCGAAGTCCTCTATCGCCTGCGTCCCGTGAGGTTTCTCTACAAGGCCGAATTCGGAGGCAGGCCTGATCTGCCACAGTTTGGGCTGATCGCCGAGGATGTCGCGAAGGTATCGCCGGAGTTAGTCGCATACGACGACCAAGGTAAACCCTATACGGTTTACTATCAGTTCCTGGTGCCGATGCTGTTGAATGAGGTGCAGAAGAAAGATACTGAAATTGAAAAGCTGCGAGCGCGGCTGGATGCGTTGGAGAAGCTGGTGGAGGGGCTAACAAAGAAGTAAGCAGTGATTCGGAAGTGTAATCACTCAAGAAGTAAGAGTTGCACTTTTATCCCGGCGTACAGTCCGCCGGCAATTACGCCCGATCGGCCTTCTAATCCGGCCCCCTCCGCGAGAATGCCAACAAATGCAAGGGGCGGGCGGGATTAGACGCCCACCACCTGAGCCGGATTAGACGCTCCGGCCGGCGGCAGTATCTTGCCCCTCCCAGTCTGTCCCGGCAAGGGAAACTTCGCGCGTATCCGCCCTAGTCGACTTCGCTCCTGAACGTAAGAGACGGAATGACTCTTATCCGACTTGATAACGTGTAACGTCGGCCTAGGTGGGGCTGAACCACAAGATGTAGGCTAATGAGGTGTGCAATTCAGGGGCGGGAGTGACGTTTCACGGCCATTTTGAAAAAGCGCGTCCGCCCGCAAGTTGTGGTGGATCCAATTGAGATAACAGTTCCCCTGCTTCAATATTTCTCAACTGGCGCTGTAGACGGCTTTGCCCACAAAGTCCTGACAAACGCCGACATTATGGTCAGAGGTTACTTTGTGGTCAGACTTTATGGTCAAGGTTAAAGGTCGTCAGGGTTTAGAGCCGACGAAAAGGTACACCTCTGTCTCAGGCAAGCTAGCACGGCTTTCCATCTTTATAGGAATCTCGGCGGTATTAAACGCTTCCAGAAAATCGCGCGCGTACAACGGTGGGTTGTTACCGTCATGCACTTGGATAACAAGTCCAGAAACGCGGAAAGCTGGGGTGACGGGGCTTAATCCCACTTCCCAACCGGCCTCCTTTGCTGTCTGGTATAAAGTAGTTGCCAAGTTGCCGGCTTCACCGTCCCCTGAATGGAAAACGATCTCCACCTTCCCCTTGTTTTCTTGCTCGCTCAACGACCTAAGAAGCTGTGACCGCTGCGCAGCGGTCACGGTTCGTTGCCTAGTGCGCTCTTGCAGTTCAGACAAAGACTGTTCTGCCGCTTCCTGTCTGCTCTTAGCTGTTGCGATTGCTTCGGTTTGGATGGCGGTCGCGTTCTCTGCGGCGCTAAGACGGCCTCGTAATTCCTGCTCTCGCTTATCGGCCTGCTCTTTAACTTGCGCTTCCCGCTGGTCTTTTAACTCGTCCTTCCGGTTCCCTGAAATGATGATGAGCACGCCGCATGTGGCCGCTAAAATCCCCAGAATGCCGGCCGTCCAACTCATCCACACATTAAATCTCGAAACAACTTCAAGGGAGTCCCACCATGACGGCATGTAGTTATCTCCTTCTCTGCCTGATTTTCATCACCTGTGTATTCGTTGCGTATGCCAGCGGCACACAAAGGCGGCGCCGAGTAGCGGCTTTAGTCGTTCACCGAAAAAATCGGCTCTATCCCTAGTTCGTAGATGGACTGAACAAGGCAGCAGATATTGTGACACAGAACCTTGCACAGCACTTCGTTAATCTGCGCCGCGTGCGTCTTGCTTCTGAGGCGTTCACCGAACTTCGCTTTAATCATCGAGAACACCGTCTCGACGTTAGAACGCTTGTGGTAATAGCTCTTAAACTCCGACTCGTTGAACTTGTAAACGCAGACGGGTTTTCGCGGGTTCGCGGCATCGGAAGGACTTTATGGTCAAGAGAGACTTTGTGGGCAAAGCCGCTGTAGACAGAAGGTTGATTATCCGACTCCGGGCGGTTTGCGGAAAAATCTTGACATTCATTTCCCGCCAGGAATAGATTTCACCCCGTTCGTTTGCTCCATTTATCGCTGGAAGCGATCTGCGCTTCCTCACCCACTTCCATGTTTAATTATGGCTCGGGGTTGGCGACTAGCCAGTCCGGCGCGCACGACTAGCCCTGCCTCGCCGGGCTATGACTTCAGGCCCTCGGCAGTTCGACGTCCACATCCGCGAGCCTTCTTCAGACTACGCCACGCCCTAACGGGGCCTGTTTTCGATGTGTTCCTGGCTGAGATCAGTTCTTCGCCTCTATCAATAATAGAAGCCATAGACGCGGCGGGTTCGCACATGCCTGAACTGGTAAGTTCCCTACCCATGCCCGAGTTAAAAGTAAAACTACTACCAGACGAGCCGACGAACCGTGACGAGTTCAAATCGCACGGGAACGTGGCCCAGACTATAACGACCTTGATCTCTGGGGACGCCGAAGGCGGGAAAGCCATCGGCATCACGGGATCGTGGGGCAGCGGCAAGTCGACCGTCATCGAGATCGTGAAACATAAACTCAGCGAGCTAAGGGACTGCCAAACGCTCGTATTTCAGTTCGACGCTTGGGCCCATCAGGATGACCCTCCCCGGCGCGCGTTTCTGGAGGCGCTCCACCAGTTTCTCCAGACGTCGCCGCAGACGAAGGATGAGGTCGAACGTCTGAGCGGGGACTGGAAGCAGACTATCAATAAGGTTGTAGGCAAATCCGAAATCTCTACCACCACGACCCAGAAGGAGATCGCCCCCGTCGGGGCGCTCATCGCGATCCTGTTACTCATCACTGTCCCGCTGGCCGGCTCCGTCGCCAATAAGACCCGTTTACGTTATGGGTTCCTGCTCGTACTTCTCCCGGTGGTAGTCGCGGCGGTGGCGGTGGCGATTGATTGGTGGCGCAGGCCGGCCGACACTATATCCATCACCACGCCGGACTCGCCCCAGCCGACAAAAGCCAAACTGAGCGACCAGTTGCTGCGCGTCCTGTTGCGC
>JBEVKW010000495.1:0-9492 GCA_040509495.1 Chitinophagaceae bacterium
AGAGCATCTGCCTTACAAGCAGAGGGTCGGCGGTTCGAGCCCGTCAACTCCCACGAAAAGGCCTCAGTATTTACTGAGGCCTTTTTTTGCGTTTAATAAGTTTACACTCTTTATCTTTTACAAATCAGTCTGAGAGCGCAACAGTTAGAGCCGGTCAACTCCCACGAAAAAGAGCTTCAGCAAAACTGAAGCTCTTTTTTATTATGGAATGGTATCTGTACATTTTATACTCTCCCATTCTTGATCGATATTATGTTGGGTATACCGGTGATGAGTTAGCGGAAAGGTTGAGGAGGCATAATTCCAAACATAGAGGGTTTACTGGAACAGCCGGCGACTGGAGAATCGTATACACAGAATCTTTCCCTGACAAATTATCTGCTCACCAACGAGAATTAGACATCAAGCGCTGGAAGAGTCGAAAAAAAATAGAACAGCTCATTGGCGCACAGCACTCCGGCTAACAGCCGGAGGCGTCGGCAGTTCGAGAAAGACCGCTCTACCGTGCTTGCCATCACCGATAACATGCTCACCAAGCAAAAGATCCAGGAGTTCTTTCAGCAGAATATCCCCACCCAATAGTGCATAAAAAAAGTCCGGCAAAAGCCGGACTCGGTAAATTCATTCAGTTTAACAATTGCCACATTCTTTCAACCGGTAGCAGGCTGCTTCTGCGATACCAATGCGTAGCCGGCATACTACGCATGACTCGCAATGGCGTATAATTTACCTGTCTTTTAGTTTATAATACCAACGAACCGCCAAGACTCCAACAACCATTAGACATAAGAATAAAAGAACTACTTGTGTAATCAAATTACTAAGTGGGATTTCGCTTAAATCTCGCTTCGTAAAAAGCCGATATTTCAATGATTGTAAAACTGCTATAGTCAGTGAAAAAAGTAAAATAAAGACATACCCCTTTCTCATTTCGCGATTTAGATTAAGTTCTCTTTAATTTCTATTCAAAAGTGCCACCATCTTCCAACGGGTGAACAATAACTGTCCCCTTTTTACCTTCGCGTATGTTACTACTTATTGTTACTGTATAATTGGCCATCGAAGCCTTGGACTGAAAATAGTAGTCTACAGCGAAGCCAGTTGCAACACCTGCAACATCCACAACCCTATCTACCGACCCGAAGTCCGCAATATGAGAAGCTTCTTCATCCTGTTCAGGTCGGCCCAAAAGAAGATGCCTTAATATCATCTCCTTTACCGAACAAGCAGTTTTTTTATTAATCCGAAAAAATATACTTTGATATTGAAAATGAATTCGGAAAGACCGTAAAATGCCTAATATGACAACTTCACCTGCGCTGTCATAACGTAAACCCGATCTCCCAAACATGCCCAAACGGATCTTTCAGTTTACCTATCCGCCAGTCTTCTTCCGTTGTCATCGGGCAGATCTCCGTGGCTCCAAACCTGAGTGCGCTTTCAAATAGTTTATCCGCGTTTTCAGTTTGTAAAATGATCCTTACCGGGCTGTGAGAGATGGGATCCGGACTCAGGTTTCCATTCTGTGGCTCTTCATCCGCTACATAAAATTCCGCGCCTTCGACCTGGATCACTGAGGAGATCTTTTGGTCTGGCATTTCAAATCTTTTTGTTTCCACTGCTCCAAACGCAGCGATATAGAATGCTACAGCTTTCTTTCCGTCATCTACAGAAAGAAAAGGCTTGATCGTTGTACGTTTATCCGTCATAGATTTTTCATGTTTATGTTTATTTCGACTGTCTTGGATCCTCATGGCAATTAATCTCTGACATGTCCGCGATCAACAAAGAAACACCCGCGTTCAGCGATCGTCCTCAAGCCTGCAGGACGCACGTAATCAGTTCCTAGATCTTCATACTCACCGCTTCTATCCGAGCTCGTTTATCTACTTTCACTACTTTAACTGCTTTATCAACTCACCTGGTAATTGAGTTCCCGTTAATGTTGAATTTTCAAAATAGGTCTTGTTAGGATCAAGCCCAAAAACCTGGAATATTTCGCTCCTGATCTCTTTGTTCCGTGGATTCCGCAGATCCCATTTACTCTTATAGTGGCCCGGACTATCGAAACTGTAAATACCATTATCATGAATTGCTTTCATCACTTCAATACTGTAGTAATGTGGCCTGAACCCGATAGAATAGTAACCGTATGGATTGTTATCAAATTGCTTCTCCCCTGTCAAATACTTATTGAATTTATCCAGGGGCAGCTCTTTATGAATCAAGCCCCACTGCAGAAATACCACGTTCCGCTGGTCAATACTACGGCCATACGAAATGGGGAAATCAAATTCTTCGTCTTTTAAATCCCTGTGCCCAATTATTTCAAACTCTCCATATAACAGCAAATTATCCATCATTACATCTGAAGGCAATCTGGCTTGTTTATCCAGCGTATTTATATCAATGTGTTTGCTACTGGATCTGAAAGCAAACAATTCAATGATGACGGGAGGCCCCATTAATAACCCTAACCCATGAAAATCGATTAACAGTTTCTTCTTCCTGATTTTATTCACATCAAGAAGTACTCGTCCAAAACCATAATTCACTCTGTCCAGTTTAAAGCAGAAGTAATCTCCCGACCTGAATTTTATGTTACGCCTTTCCAGTTGTTTAAACTCTTCTATCTTGCTAAAATGATCGTCCGGTGAATTACGGATAAACTCCTCTACAATTTCGGGTATATCTTTTTCTGCTTGTTGCTCATTCTCCCAGCTGCTTGCATAAAATGTAGTTTGGGAATTATAATTTCCAATTGTTAAATCACCACCCTTAACACTCAAATACACCCCGGTGGGCTGACGTTGTTCCAATACAGAAGCACTCAATTTCTTTTGCTTTCCTTTATCAGTCTTGGGCAAAAGAATCGCGCGTTGTATCGTAGGCTCATCATATTGCTTCTCGAAATATTCTTTTCCTGTTGATACAATATGCCTTTTGATGGTATCTTCTTCATAATACAAAACACTTTCCGGACGGTATGTATCGGCACTAAAAGGAACTCTATCCCAATGGCTCTTGACTGGATCAAGTCCAAAGTATTTTCTTTGTTCGTTTGTTAGTTCAAATTCCATCATAAACCGAATTGGATTGCGAATGTTGTTGCTGCCAAATCACATTCAAATCAACTGCTTTTGAGCTCTTGTTTGAATTACAGCAAGCATGCTATCTTCGAACAGGCTCTTACGAAAACTGTCGGCACTTTAGTGAAAGCTGCTGCCAGCGGTATGCACGATCAGCCCTACTTCGACTATTTGGCCAATAATTGTCGCCATTGCATGCAAAGATCATCAAAGTCAATGCCCGCGTTTGCCGGGCTTGAACTCGGTAAATAAATATACTTTATATCATTTCTCCTATCGAAATATTTATCGAATAAATTCTGTGATTTCATCCCATTGAAACCGATAACTTTCAAATTTTTATGCCGGTCAATAAAGCTATCCAGGTCATTTGGTTCTTCGCTTTCAATTGCACTGTCAAGGCTACCTTTTCTATTTGCTTTATGAGCTACGTCCCATATTCCAATTTTTGTCTTTAGTAGAAGAGCTTTTTTGTCTGGGTAAGTGAGTGGCAAATCATTGGCAGTAATTGTCGAAATGATTTTCCAAAACCTGTTTCTTGAATGCCCGTAATACTCGGCAAGTTCAATAGATTTATCACCAGGCAATGTACCTAAGATCAAAATGGTCGTGTCTAAGTTCGAAATAGGCTCGAATGAAGTTTTGAGATCTGTAGAATTCGCTTTTGCAGTTTCCTTAAATGTAGCCTCCGTTACCGTTCGTTCAGTTGTTGATTTTGAAAGTGTCTTTCCGATCAGTGAAACTGCCGGGCCATCACGGTCAAAGATGTTTGCATATTTTTTTGTCCGGCCATGAATTTGAAATGCCTGAATGACCGAGCCGTCTTCTTTTTTATACCAACCATTTTTATTCAGGGCATCCGCAATTTGCCGGATCGTTAGCGGCCGTCCGGTTTGTCGTAAAAGCTTTTCTATCGCTTCGTGAAGTGTCATATTTTCTTCATTGTTGGTCATCTTGCCATTTCTGCCAGGTCCGGACCAACAATGCGAATACGATATTTTGTAGTTGAAATTGTTTCGAGTAATGGTAACACACTTCGTGCTTGCCATGCACAACAGTTGCGACCGGACATGCTCACACTAAAGAAACTAATCCATAAAATAAAGGAAATAGGTGGATAAGGTTCTGAAGCAGAAGTGAATTTAGCAATTTCAGTAACAATTTTCAACAATGAATCTGCGTATCTGCGCCTTGATCTGCGAAATCTGCGGGAACCTACGCCATGCCACAAAAAAAGGGCCGACCCTCCGGTCAGCCCTTAAAAATACTATTCTAAAATGTAGGTCTATTCCTTATCGCGAATCACTAATAGGAAACCGCATCCTTTGTTGCTCCTGAAGTCAGGTTCTTCAACGGAGGAGCAAACTTGGTCAGGTCAATACCTTCAACCGCTGCTTTGTATTCATCCATATTAGGGATCCTTCCCAGGATCGCTGAAAGAACAACCACCGGCGTAGACGCCAGCAGAGACTCTCCTTTTTTACGGTCAGAATCTTCCACTACCCTTCCCTGGAACAAACGCGTTGAGGTCGCCATTACGGTATCTCCCTTCGCTGCTTTTTCCTGGTTGCCCATGCACAGGTTACAACCCGGACGCTCGAGGTACATCATATTCTCGTATTCAGTACGCGCAGCGCTCTTCGGCAGCATGTCGTCGAACTCAAAGCCAGAATACTTTTGCAACACATCCCAATCTCCCTCTGCCTTCAGCTCATCGATGATGTTGTAAGTTGGAGCTGCTACCACCAATGGTGCATGAAACTCTACTTTACCTTGCTGACCTTCTAGGTTCTTCAGCATCTGGGAAACGATCTTCAGATCACCTTTATGCACCATGCAGGAACCCACGAAACCAAGATCTACTTTTTTACCGCCACCATAAAAAGACAGTCCACGGATGGTGTCGTGTGTATATCGTTTGGAAACATCGGCATTATTAACGTCAGGGTCTGCGATCATTGGTTCATCGATCAGATCAAGGTCGATCACTACTTCCGCATGATAACGTGCATTTGCATCAGGTGTTAAAGCAGGCTTTTCACCCGACTTGATTTCCGTGATCCTTTTATCCGCTTTATTGATCAATCCCTGCAATACCTGCCGGGTGTTATCCATGCCTTTGTCGATCATGATCTGGATCCTGCGTTTCGCGATCTCCAGTGATTCGATCAGCGTGTCATCGTCAGAGATACAGATAGAAGCTTTTGCTTTCATTTCGGCTGTCCAGTCAGTAAAGGTGAAAGCCTGGTCAGCAGGAAGTGTACCGATATGCACTTCAATGATCCGGCCCTGGAATACGTTCTCGCCACCGAACTGCTGAAGCATCTGCGCCTGTGTAGCGTGTACTACGTCGCGGAAATCCATATGCCCCTTCATTTCTCCTTTGAAGGTCACTTTCACTGATTCCGGGATCGGCATGGAAGCTTCGCCGGTGGCCAGTGCAAGGGCAACCGTACCAGAGTCGGCCCCGAAAGCGACACCTTTTGACATCCTCGTGTGAGAGTCACCACCGATGATGATGGCCCATTCGTCAACCGTGATATCATTCAGTACTTTATGAATTACATCGGTCATGGAATGATACCCGGCTTTTGGATCACGCGCAGTGATCAGTCCGAATTCATTCATGAACTTCATGAGCTTTGGAATATTTGCCTGTGCTTTTTTATCCCACACAGAGGCGGTATGACAACCGGATTGATAGGCGCCGTCAACGATCGGTGAGATCACGGTAGCGGCCATTGACTCCAGCTCCTGGGCTGTCATCAGACCGGTTGTGTCCTGTGATCCTACGATATTCACCTCTACGCGGACATCCGAGCCTGCCAGCAACACTTTACCCGCTGCTACACCAACCGCATTCCTGTTGAAGATCTTTTCCACCGCTGTCAGACCGAAGCCTTCGCTGATGATCTCTTTCGAAGGAGCAAAGACCATCGGTGCTTCAACACCCAGGATCTTCGCTGCAACTGTCTGGATCTTTTTACCGAATACGATCGCATAAGATCCACCGGCTTTGATAAATTCTTTTTTCTGAGGAGTCAGTGCTTTAGAGATATCGATCAGCTCCTGATCGCCATTATATAATTTCTTGGTTTTTGTATTGATCGTAAGAACGGTGCCAGTAGCTACAGAATATACTTCTTCGAGAACAGGCTCTCCTTTTTCATTACGGATAACATTACCATTCTCGTCCGTTTTCTTCACCCAGTTTTTCAGGTCAATACCGATACCGCCGGTAACATCTACTGTGGTAAGGAAGATGGGAGAAATGCCATTGGTACCACCTACGATCGGTGCGATGTTCACAAACGGAACATAAGGACTTGCCTGTTTGCCGGTCCAGAGTGCCACGTTATTTACACCGGACATCCTGGAAGAACCTACGCCCATGGTGCCTTTTTCCGCGACCAGCATCACGCTTTTATCAGGATGTTGCGCCTGCAGTTCTTTGATCTCGGCCTGTGCCTGTGGTGTGATCATGCATTTACCATGCAGTTCACGGTCAGACCTTGAGTGCGCCTGGTTGCCGGGAGAAAGCAGGTCAGTTGAAATATCACCCTCACCAGCGATGAAAGTCACTATTTTGATCTCTTCGGGTACGTCCGGCAGTTTGGTGAAAAACTCAGCCTGGGCGTAACTTTCGAGTATTTCTTTTGCTATGGCATTTTCATTTTTGAAAGCCTCTTTCAGGCGATCGGTATCGGCATCATAGAGGAATACCTGTGTTTTCAGGACGTCTGCGGCTTGTTTCGCGATGGAGGCATCTTCACCGAGCGCAAGATCAAGGAGTACTTCGATCGAAGGCCCACCTTTCATGTGCGACAGCAATTCAAAGGCGAAAGCCGGCGTGATCTCTTCTACTTTGTAAGCTCCAAGGATGATCTCCTTTAAGAACTTCGCTTTTACGCCTGCAGCGCTCGTTGTTCCCGGCAAGACGTTATAAATAAAGAAATTGATAGATTCCGGCCGGTGTTCGTTGTTCAGATCTTTGATCTGGTCGATGATCACACTCAGTAAGTCAGCACCATCGATAGGTTTGGGATGAAGTCCCTGGCCTTTTCTTTCTTGGATTTCCTTAAGATATTCAGTAAAAAGACTCATACGATTTTTTCTTGATTTGCTAATCTGCAAATGTAAATAATGTCAATAATATTACACAGCGATTCGGGTTAAGATTGTAGTTAAAACATACAGACTTAGACGGAAAGTATATTTCTGCTGTCTTCCGGGAGATTCTTGCTGTTGGTAGTAAAACAACTAATGGGACGGCTTTGTTCGTTTTGTGTCTGACCATCGTAAAGGAACGCGACGAACGCAACGAACCGCAGCGAGCGCGGCGAAATACAATACTTACATGGCTGTTAGCGCCGCGTCCGTTGCGGTTCGCTGCGTTCGCCGCGTTCCTCAAACTCTCCAAATCAACAGGTTACACAAATTTTACACATTCCCCCTCAACCATTTCAGAAAAAAAACTTTATGGTCTATTTTTGTGGGCAAAGGCTTGAACAATGGCTAAACACGAATTGGAGACCGGTACCGTACACGAAACCGATACACTCACGCTCGAAGATCAGGGTTGCAACCTCATCGTCTGGAACGATGAAGTGAATACTTTCGAATGGGTGATCGAAACACTCGTGGAAGTATGCGGTCATACCCACGAACAAGCCGAACAATGTTCTCTCTTCATTCACTTCAAAGGCAAGTACGGCGTAAAGCAGGGCTCCTACGATGAACTCAAACCAATGTGCGATGCGATCACCGAACGCGGCATTGGTGCCACGGTGGAAGAACTTGCGTGAGCGAAACAAAGTAAAAAGTCAAAAGTAAAAAGTAAAAAAAAGCTGTTTAATGCCGTAGAGCCTGATCAAGATGGAAGATCCATTTTTACTTTTGAATTTTTAATTATTACTTCCTCCTATGCTCTTCGCCCTTGACGACAAGATACTCGACTTCCCCCCAACTCATTTGGCCGAACCTGACGGGCTGCTCGCATTGGGCGGTGATCTCTCCCCCGAACGTTTACTGATCGCTTACAGACAAGGCATTTTCCCCTGGTATGAAGGAGATCATATCCTTTGGTGGTTTCCTGATCCCCGTTTTGTTCTTTTCCCGGAAGAGTTCAAAGTGAGCAAGACCGTAAAGACCTTACTGAAAAGAAACGAATTCGAATTCACGATCAACAAGGCATTTCCCGAAGTGATCCGCCACTGCCAGCAGATCGAACGCGCCGGACAGGACGGCACCTGGATCACAAATGAAGTGGAAAAAGCCTACATAAAAATGCACCAGCTCGGCTATGCACATAGTGCCGAAGTGTGGAAAGACGGAGAACTCGCTGGTGGCTTATACGGCATCCGCCTTGGAAAAGTCTTCTTCGGTGAAAGCATGTTCAGCAAAGTCAGCAATGCCTCCCGCTATGCCTTCGCAAAATATGTAGCACACCTCAAAGCCGAAGACGTCGAACTCATCGATTGCCAGGTTTATACACAATACCTCGAAAGCATGGGCGCGAAAATGATCGAAGGGAAAGGGTTTAGCAGGTTGCTCTTCGAGTTAATTCAAAAGTAAAAGTCAAAAGTAAAAAATAGAGTCCGAGGACTGGTAAGCACATTGCTTTACCGCAGAGTCTATTTTTTTTACTTTTGACTTTTTACTTTTGACTTTTCTAAAACCTTGTCCCCAGGTAATGCGGCAGCATTGCTCTCCACGTTTGCCAGTCGTGCGGCCATTCATGTCCCCAGATATCGAGTTCGTACCAGATGTTTTTATCGTAGAGTTGTTTGGCGAAATGGCCTGCGGCATCGGGATCTTCGTGGGCGCCACGGCCGCTGAGGAGGTGAATATGACGGCTGCTGCGGATCTGCTCGAGGAGATGATGGTCATTCATGTTGGTGATGTAATGGGCGGGGCTGTTGAAATACACGTTATCGTCGTAATGACCTTTGGTATATTCCATCAGGTTGTAGACGCCGCTCATGGCGATCACACCGTTGATGATATCAGGACGTTTCAGGAACAGGTTCATGCTGTGCAGGGCGCCGAAGGAAGCGCCACAGGTGATGATAGGCGTTTGCCAGCTGCTGGTATTGCGGATGAAAGGCACTACTTCGTTATATACATAATCGTTCCATTGCTGGTGGCGGACGGATTTGTACCAGGGGTCTACCTGGTCGTTCATCCAGCTTTCGCGATTGATGCTGTCGATGGAATAGACTTTCACTTTTCCGCCATTGATGAAGGGCGCGAGGGCATCCAGCATCTGGAAACGCTCGTATTCGAGGTAGTCGGCGGCGGCAGTGGGAACCAGGAGAAGGGCAAACCCGTAATCGCCATAAGTAGCGATGGGCATTTCTTTGTTCAGGGCGGTGCTGTACCAGGAGGTCAGGGATCGTTTCAT
>JBEVKW010000496.1:0-9007 GCA_040509495.1 Chitinophagaceae bacterium
AGACCTTCCGGATTTCGGAAGGTCTCTTTTATTTCAAATCAATGTCCCACTTTTAATGATCTGCCCATCGGTCATCGCACAATTCACGGCTATCAGTTTTCAGCCATAACCGCTTCGACCGTTTTTGCCTCCGGGTAAAAGCTGATCAGTTTTTTGATAATGCTTTCCACTACGGCATCGGGGCACGAAGCTCCACTGGTAATAAGAATGCGTGCTGGTTTGTTTTGCGGCAAGTAGTTACGGGTGAGCAATTCCTGTTTAGTATGGAAATTATAGTGAAGGATCTCGTTTTCGGAGATCAGTTTTTCGCTCGTATTGATATAGTAGGTGGGTAGTTTATCTTCACAGAGTTCGACGAGATGTGAAGTGTTGGATGAGTTGTACCCACCGGCTACAATGGCGATATCTGCATCAGTATCCAGCATGCCGGTCACTGCGGTCTGATTGTCGTTTGTTGCGTAACAAAGCGTATCTCTTGTGTCTGCAAAGCGGTCTCCGGCGTTTTTTTCATCTGGCTTAAAGTGCAGGATCATTACCTGTTTGAGATAATCTGCAATAGCTTGCGTATCACTGGCGAGCATGGTGGTCTGATTAACGACGCCAATCCGTTGAAGATCTTTTTCTACGTCAAATCCGGCGGAGTGCTGTCCCCGGAATTCTTCATAGAATAATGATGCCGGCTTCTGCCCGGTGATATAGCCTGCAAGTTCTATGGTCTGTTTCATGTCTTCTACCACCACGGAAGGAGCATTGCTGGCAGCGTGTGAGAACGTTGCCCGGGTTTCTTCGTGGCCAGGTTTTCCATGGACGATGATGGTGTAGCTTTTCTTCGCAATGGCTTCACTGCGGTTCCAAACTTTCTCTACGAACGGGCAGGTGGTATTGTATTTCTCGGTTTGGATACCGATATCGTTCAGCCGTTTTTCAATTTCCAGGGTAGTACCAAATGCGGGAATGATAACGATGTCGTCGGCTTTCAGTTCCTCAAAAGGAATGAGTTGCTTGCCGTGCGTATCCTGCAGGAATGTAATACCATGGGAAAGAAGATCGGCATTCACCTGCGGGTTGTGGATCATTTCGCTTAAGAGGAAGATCCGCCGGCCCGGGTTCTCATCAACCGTTCTGAAGGCGATCTCGATCGCGTTTTCCACGCCGTAGCAGAAGCCGAAATGGCGGGCCAGATAGATCTGCACCGGTCCGAAATCGAGCAGCGTCGGAGTGAAGTCTTTTTTCAGCTTGTCAAGTTCCTTCCGCTTTTTTTTAATGGCGGAGATCAGCGGGCTACGGTAAATGATCGGGACGTCGAAACTTTTCATTCCACAAAGATAAGCTAAGAGAAAAAAAGAGTGAAAAAGAGGTAAAAGAGTACAATTGCCTGCCCCCGCGACCAACGGTAACAGGAAACTCTCTTCTTGAGATAACCAGCGCCGCGAAGGAATTTTATTTCATTAGGTAGCAATTAGTTACTAGCTTCACGAGCATCACTAAAATCCGGATCAAATGGGGCAAATTACGCCGAGGCCTGTTGAATGGGCGCACACAACGAATATCTATGAGGTGAATTTGAGGCAGTATACGGAAGAAGGGACTTTCAAAGCGTTTTCGAGGGAGTTGCCAAGATTGAAGGATATGGGTGTTCATACCCTGTGGTTCATGCCGATCACTCCGATCGCGCAAAAGAATAAGAAAGGCTCGATGGGTAGTCAATACGCGTGTGCTGACTATACGTCCATTAATCCTGAATTTGGTACACTGGATGATTTCCGTGACCTCGTTAAGGCGGCACAATCGAAGGGGTTCAAAGTAATTATAGACTGGGTGGCAAACCATACGGGCTGGGATCACTGGTGGACGGTGAAACATCCTGACTTTTACAAAATAGATCCTGCAACAAATGATTTCAAACGCGCCAGTGGGATGGATGATATCATCGAGCTTGATTATGATAATCCCGCACTAAGAAAAGCAATGATCGAAGCGATGCAGTACTGGGTAAAAGAAACCGGGATTGATGGTTATCGCTGTGATCTTGCCAGCTGGGTGCAGGCTGATTTCTGGGAAGAAGCACGGCCGCTGGTTGACGCAATCAAGCCGGTATTCTGGCTCGGAGAGTTTGATGAACTGCAGAACCCTGAACATGGAAAAGTATTTGATGCCAGCTATGCCTGGAAATGGATGCACAAGACAGAGGAATTTTACCAGCAACGCCAACCGTTCAATACCCTTTACCAATTACTGAAGCAATACGGCAATATAGGAGATCATTCCATGCGTGCGTGGTTTACCAGCAATCATGACGAGAATAGCTGGAATGGAACGGAATATGAAAAATACGGCAGCATGGCCCGCGCACTGGCGGTATTCAGCTGTACCTGGAATGGCGTTCCGCTGCTTTATAACGGGCAGGAATTGCCATTGCAAAAGCGGCTTGAATTCTTTGAGAAGGATATAATTCCATGGAGCGGCGAATATGAATTGCATGATTTCTATAAGACATTGCTTCAGTTGAAATCCAACAACCCTGCATTGAGAGCAGGGGATGCTGCGGTGAACACGCATAGAGTATCTACTTCAGACGATACCCGTGCATTTGTTTACCTGCGGAAGAATGGAGACCGGGAAGTGCTGGTGGTATTAAATTTTTCGTTTGAGCCGGTGCTGAATTTCTGGCTTTGCGATGATAGTGTGAGCGGCGTGTACAGGAATGTTTTTACAAAGGAAGAACGGGATTTTAACAGGGATACCGGGTTTACACTGGGTGCCTGGGATTATAGTGTGTTTGAGAAATAGTTTAAAATTAACTGGCGGAAGAATCGCGAAGCGCGCAAAGAAATTGCAAAGCCCGCCAGGATTCCTTTGCGTTCTCTGCGATTTCTTTGCGCGCTTTGCGATTCTTCTATGCCAATGAAAGGGGACATTTTGGCCTGGCAGCGTAAGCAGACCAGGCACTGATCGAAATAAAAAAGGCCATCCCGGTAATCGGAATGGCCTTTTCTATTTTATGGAAATTGTAATTAGAAATCACTATCTCCTTCATCCAGTTTGATCTGATACGTATACGTACCATTATAACCAGGATAAATACCTTCGAGTTTCAGCCTTCCTGAGCCATCGCTCATATACTTGCCGATATCATCAGCATTCTTCACGTCGCGACCATTCACGGTTGTGATAATGAAGTTCTCTTCCATACGCGTACCGGAGAAGGGACCGCCGGATTTGATCTTCTTCACTCTTACACCGCCTGCTATCTCATATTGTTTTGCTTTTGCTGCGTCGAGGTTTTCAAGCTCAAGTCCGAGACGATCACCAACGATCTCCGCGCTGCTTACATCATCGATCTTACTGGCTGTGCCTTTCAGCACCACATTCGCCGTATATTCCTTCCCGGCGCGGATATATGTTACAGGCACTTTCTCGCCAGGTTTCAGGCTTGCCAGGTGACCGCTCATTTCAATACCGCTTGATACAGCATTACCATTCAGCTTCACGATCACATCACCTTTTTTGATACCAGCGGCAAGTGCAGCTCCATCAGCAGGCACTGATTGTACAAAAACACCCTGACCGTCTTTTACTCCGGCTTGTTTTACCATTGATTCATTCTGCGACTGGCTTGGGTTATAATTGATACCGAGGTAGCCTCTTTTAACATCACCAAACTCGATAAGGTCACTTACTACTTTGCGAACTATGTTCACCGGGATAGCAAAACCGTATCCTGCATAAGTACCGTTTGGAGCAAGGATCGCAGAATTGATACCCACCAGCTGGCCTTCTGAAGTGATCAGCGCACCACCGCTATTTCCCTGGTTGATCGCAGCATCAGTTTGAATGAATGATTCAACAGGTGAGTTGCTCTGACGGCTGTTGATACCGATTGAACGGCCTTTCGCACTTACGATACCAGCGGTTACAGTCGTTTCAAGTGTTAACGGATAACCAACTGCAAGCACCCACTGACCAAGTTTCAGATTGTCTGAGTTGCCATAGATCATATACGGCAGGCCTGTGGCATCGATTTTCAGTACAGCAAGATCTGTACTTGCATCTTTACCGATCACTTTTGCCGGATAAGATTTCTTATTGCTTAAAGTAACAGTGATCTCTTCTGCTTCACCACCACGGCCATCGGAGATCACGTGGTTGTTGGTAACGAGATATCCATCTTCACTGAGCAATACTCCACTGCCAGAAGCTCTTTGCTCTGGCTGGATCATGTTGCCGCCGCCAGGTCCGAAGAAGAACTGATCGAAGAAATCATCCATGCCACCATTACCGCCACGGTTATTGCTTAATCCGTTGCTGATCTTTTTAGCGGCGATCTTTGTTTTGATATGCACAACTGCAGGAACAGCTGCGTTTGCTGCTTTGGTAAAGTCTACCGCGTCAGCAGGAGCACCAGCAACATTCCCATTAAAGCCTGCATAGTTAACTGGCAGTTTGCCATCGGAACTCAACACCAGGGACGATTTCTGTGTATTCAGTTTTCCATAAACCCACACACTGCCAACAGCTGAGCTAGCACTAACGGCTATCACCAGCAAGAGTTGTTTCCATTTCATATTCTTTTTCTTATTTTTTTGTGTACGTTATTTATTCGGTCTACTACTGGTTTCAAATAGTGTGCCTTTGACATACAAAATAACAAACTGTCATTTCCATTTACGAACCAACGATTTAGTTTAACAAATCATTTACTAAGGGTTTCGTACTTCTTCACAAATTTATTAACATTTCGGGAGAATTAAAAGAGTCGGCACCACGTCTATCCCTCCGTAGTCTTTCTCAGATTCCCTTCAAAAAAGCCATTGTATCCACTCCGTCGGCGTAATCATCTATGCGCGGCTTTTGCGCGCTTCCGAATGGCGTGTAAGCTGATCCGACAATGCATTGGAGGTCGTCATTTCCGGTCATTGAATCTTTCAATGCATCCGCTTCTGCGTAAAATTCATAGTTGAGCTGGCTGATAGGGGAGAAGACAGACTTTTCTTCCACCAGCAATATCGAATCATTGCTCATGTAGAACTTGTTATTGAGCAAATGCAGGGCGAGATTATAATCGTAATTGTTTTTATACTTGTGATGATCAAAGAGGTGATGGTATTTTCTGAAAGCGTTCAGCAGAGGCTCGAAATTATATTCTTCGGGAACATAAAGTTTTGTGACATTGCGGCAGCCAAGACCGAAATAGGCATATACATCGTCTGCCAAATATTCCAGTTCAGTTCGCGACTCCCTGCCGGTTAGCACTGCTACCGATGTCCGGTTGCGGCGGATGATGTTTGGGTATTTGCGGAAATAATAGTCAAAGTATCCGGCAGAATTATTACTACCCGTGGCGATATAGGCATCGCAGCCGGCCAATCGTTCGGCAAAAACGATCAGCTGCGAAACGGACTTATCCCATTCCGCCAGTTTTCCCGCGAGGTGGGGCAGCAGCACTTTATCTTTTGAGGATGTTTTGATGGTGGCGATATGCCCGCTGATGAAAACGCATAACAGGTCATGAAAACCTACCAGCGGTATATTTCCGGCCATTACAATGCCAACTGATTTTGGCGCAGGATTTTCGTCTGGCAGTTGGTAAGCCGCGGTCCATTTTTCGAGGATCTCTTTCTGCAAAAAGGCGTCAGCCACCTGCCTGCAGGCCATTTCGACGAATTCTGGCGTAAACCAGCCATTTTCGCGCGAAGCCCTGTCTTTAATAGCCACCCAGTCTTCCGCTTCTGAGCGCATGTAGCTTCCAAGCTGGTCGAGCAGACTGATCCTTTGTCGTAAATTCATTCGTATTTTTTTATGTGTGAACCCGTTGAGGCGGATCTTGCAGGACCAAAAATGTTACGGCAGTGTAAAATTTTGTCGTGTTGATTCACCGGCAAAGAGTATTTTTGTACGCAAAAATAACCTCAACTTACTTAATCATAATTGTATGGCTATTAAGATAACAGATGAATGTATAAACTGCGGAGCCTGTGAGCCGGAATGCCCCAATAATGCTATCTATGAAGGCGGCGTTGAATGGGCGATCTCTGATGGAACTTCCGTGAAAGGATCTTTTACCCTGCTGGATGGATCAGTAGTGGATGCCGACCAGAAGAATGAACCACTTAGCGTTGATACTTACTATATTACAGCTAATAAATGTACTGAATGCCAGGGCTTCCATGAAGAACCGCAGTGTGCGGCAGTGTGCCCGGTTGACTGTTGCGTTCCGGATGAAATGTACCAGGAAACCGTAGAAGAGCTGATCTCCAAAAAAGATAAGCTGCACGTCTAAAATGTGCATAAAAACAGGGATGGATCCTGATCCTGACCCGGTTTTTTAACTATCTTAGAATCACATTTACAAAGCAGCCCAGCTGCTTATATTTTGGCGGGTGATATTTCCCGTCGTAAAAAGGTGAAGCACAATTACTGTCTTCACCTTTCTTATTTCTGATCGTTGATCGTTGTCCGTTAACCGTTGTCCGGAATATAGGACTACTATTACAGTTGAGGCAGGTTGAAAAAATGTTTGATCAACGGACAACGGACAACGATCAACGGACAACGATCGAAACTCCTGTCATTCAACAACAATTAACCAAATTAATTTCCCTTTCCCCATTTTTTCTTCAATATTTGTAACGCAAAACCATTGACAATATCATCATGAAAAAGAAAATAGCCCTGGTAACGGGCGGGTACTCTGGAGAATCGGTCATCTCGTATAAAAGTGCCACTACGATAGGCAATCATCTGGATAAGGCATTGTTTGATGTTTATAGGATCGACATAAATCCCCGGGGATGGTATTATGAATCAGCGGATGGACAGAAAGCGGAGGTAGATAAAAACGATTTTTCCCTGACGGTTGACGGAAAAAAGATCAGCTTTGATGCTGCTTTTATCGGGATGCATGGTACGCCGGGTGAAGATGGGAAACTGCAGGGATATTTTGACGTCCTCAATATTCCTTATACAAGCTGTGATGCAGCAACCTCTGCCATCACTTTTAACAAGCGCTATACGGTAGCAGTGGCAAAGATGGCGGGTATCGCCGTGGCCAATTCGCTTCATCTTTTCAAACATTCCCCTGTCTCAGCAGCCGAAGTGGCCGATAAATTGAAAATGCCCGTGTTTGTCAAGCCGAATAACGGCGGATCAAGCATCGGGATGAGCCGCGTTGATAAAGCCGCCGATCTGGAAGCCGCTATTACCAAGGCTTTCAAAGAAGATAACCAGGTGCTGGTAGAAGAAATGATACAGGGAAGGGAATTTACAGTAGGCGTGTTCAAGACAAAAGGCAATATTGTCGTACTTCCGCTTACGGAAGTTAAGGCTGATGCAAGTAAAGAATTTTTCGATTTCGAAGCAAAATACCAGGGCAAATCGACTGAAACAACACCCGCAGTGGTGGATGAGGAAATTGCCAACAAAGTACGCGCTGCGGCAAAAAAGATCTATGAAGTATTCAACTGCCGGTTTGTGGTAAGGATCGATTTTATTTATAATGAAGCAACCGGTTTGCCCCACATGCTTGAGATCAATACAATTCCCGGTCAAACTGAAGCAAGCATCGTTCCCCAACAGGTAAAAGCAATGGGCTGGAGCCTGACGGAGTTCTATACAAAACTGACAGAGGAATGTTTCCAGTAAACAAGTTTAAAAGTTTTATAGTTTAAAGTTCATCCTTCAAACTATTAAAGCTTTAAACCGTAAAACTTTTAAACCTTTCAACACAGAATCGCCTAATGTTTAAATTCATCACACGCCGTCCTTTATGGGCAAACATTCTTGCAGCGATAGCGATCGCGCTGATCATCTTCTTTATCTTTATTTTTTCGCTCAACTGGCTGACGCATCATAACCAGGCAATGTCTGTTCCCTATGTACAGGGCAAGAATTTTGAAGATGCGAAATCAGCGCTGGAGAAAGCAGGTTTCGAAGTTGTTGTACAGGATTCCCTTTATATAGATACTGCCAGGCCCCTTTCCGTATTGAAGCAGGTACCTGAAGCGGAAGAACTCGTTAAAGTGAACCGCACCGTCTATCTGACCATCAACCGTGCCGTGCCTCCTATGGTGGAAATGCCAAACCTGATCGGTTATAGCTATAGAAGCGCAGAGATGGCGTTGAAAAACGCAAATCTGCGCGTGGGGGATACGACGTTCAGGCCAGACTTTGCAAAGAATGCCGTACTCGAACAACATTTCAATGGCCGTATTATCAGACCCGGCGATAAAGTTCGTATGGGAAGTACGATCGCACTGGTGCTGGGAGATGGTGTAGGTGACCGGCAATTCCCGGTTCCTGTTCTGATCGGCCTGACGTATTGTGAAGCCAAAACGCTTGCCGAGGCGCAGGGCATCACCATAGGAAGTGTGATCCCCCGTGACGATGTGACCGATACCTGTAACGCATATATCTACTGGCAAAGACCAGAACGGTTCGATGAGGATAAAAAATTCCGCTACATCCGTTCCGGACAGATGATCGACATCCGGCTACAAAAAGATAAACCGGAGGCAGATACTTCAATAGTGCCTCCCGTGGAAGGTGAGTAAACAACTTATTTATTTTAACCGATCTTAATCATGCAAACAATTACAGCTGAAGAACTCAAAGCCCGCCTCGATGCCGGCGAAAAATTAAATATCGTGGATGTTCGTGAACCACATGAACATGCCGACTTCAATATAGGTGGAACACTTGTCCCTCTTGGAAAGATCCAGACCATGCAAGCCGACGAACTGGACGAATTCAAAGACCAGGAACTGATCGTTTACTGCCGCAGCGGCAATCGCAGTGGTCAGGCATGCCTGATCCTGGATACACTCGGTTTTACAAATACGAAGAACCTGGTGGGAGGAATGTTGTACTGGCAGGAGAAGATCGGATAAGGAGGCGATAGTCAGGGAAAGTAAAAAGTCAAAATTAAAAAGTAAAAAATAGTTCAGAACAGGAGAATAACTTCTTCCTGTTCTGAACTATTTTTTACTTTTTAATTTTGACTTTTTACTTT
>JBEVKW010000497.1:0-3555 GCA_040509495.1 Chitinophagaceae bacterium
CGCAAAGATAAACTTAGCGCTCTTTGCGAACTCTTTGTGTCCTCTGCGATACTCCTACGCCAGGCAAATAAATTATCAACCCACTCATCAGGAAATATCCCCTGTTTTCACCAAGCCATACTCTTTCTCTGTATATTAGGCGACCAAAAAAATATGCATGAGAAAGATTTTTTCCCTGATGCTTCTCGTGGCAGTTGGCTTAAACAGTTCCGCTCAAAGCCCTGCCGGTTACAGCAATTTCGCCCAGCAGACGAACCGGCTTAATACGCTGGCAAAGAGTTATCCGCAGTTGGTAAAACTGCGCTCCCTTACGAAAACAGCAGGTGGTAAGGAGATCTGGCAGATCACTATCGGTACGGGTAATGTTGATTCAAAGCCAGCCCTTCTTGTTGCAGGAGGCGTTGAAGGCAATAATATACTAAGCACCGAACTCGCTCTTGGCTTCGCTGAAGACCTGCTGAAGAATAACTCCGCAGACAGTATCAAAGCCCTTCTCGCCAAAACAACATTCTACATCTTCCCCAACATGAGCCCCGATGCAATGGAGCAATACTTTGCCGCGCTACGTTACGAACGGCAAGGGAATGCCACCAGCACAGATGACGATCGCGATGGCAAACTCAATGAAGATGGATTTGATGATCTCGATGGCAACGGCAAGATCACCATCATGCGCGTGGAATCTCCTGTAGGCACTTACAAAACCAATCCCGACGATACACGCCTGCTGGTGAAAGCTGACCTCTCCAAAGGCGAGAAAGGATCGTATGACATTTATACCGAAGGCCGCGACAATGACAATGACGGCAATTTCAACGAAGACGGAGAAGGCGGCATTTGGTTCAACAAAAACCTTACATTCAAACACCCTTCGTTCTCACAGGGCTCCGGCGAGTTTCCAGTATCTGAAAATGAAACGCGCGCGCTGCTGGATTACCTGTTTGAAAGATCCAATATCTACGCAGTAGTAAGCTTTGGTTCCAATAACAATCTCAGCACACCGGTAACCTTTAATCAAATGGCCGCTTCCCAAACCATTACTTCAGGATGGCTGGAACCGGATGCGAAGATCAACAGTTTTGTATCCGACCTCTACAATAAAGAAACCGGCCTGAAAGACGCGCCGAAATCTTCTCCCGCAGGTGGAGATTTCTATTCATGGGCTTATTTCCATTTCGGACGATACAGCTTCAGCACGCCCGGATGGTGGGTGCCTAAAGCAAAGGCTGATACAACCAAAAAGGAAAAAGCATTTACCATAGAAGATCCGAACGCGAACTATCTGCGTTGGGCGGCAAGCCAGGGCATCACCAACACATTCACTGAATGGAAAACGATCAATCATCCTGATTTCCCCGGAAGAAAAGTGGAAGTCGGCGGCATCGATCCTTTTGTACTTATCACGCCTCCTTACAATATGGTTGCAGACATCACCAAAAAAAATAACCGCTTCCTCGTTAAACTCGCCGGAGCGCAACCAGAGTTGGATGTGATCAATGTTAAAACGGAAAAGCTGAGTGGTAACGTTACCCGGATCACCGTTGATCTGGTAAACAAAGGCGCCCTCCCCTCCCATTCCAAACTGGGTGAAAGAAACTATTGGGTTAAACGCATCAGGGTTAAACTGAATACAGGAAACAATCAATCAGTGATCAGCGGCAGAAAACTGCAAACGCTGAATGCACTGGATGGTTATGGCACGGAAAAACTGACCTGGCTGATCAAAGGCAGCGGAAAAATTACGCTGGAAGCCGGAAGTCCGACAACAGGCAGCAAAACCGTTGACATCAATCTTTAACCCGTAAACAAGACTAACATGAAACGTTTCATCATAAAAAATATCGCACTGGCAATCGGAATCACTTCCTTATCCGTTGCCAGGGCTCAAACTCCTGAACAATTATTCAAAGCCGCAGGCAGCCCTGTTCACCCGAAGGTAGCCGTAAGCTGGAACCGTTATAATGATCATGCTGCTATTTCAGAGATCGTTAAAAAGATCGCTGCGGCTCACCCGGATCTTGCTAAACTCGAATCGATCGGCAAATCCTATAAAGGACGTGATCTCTGGTGCCTTACTATCACCGATTTTAAAAAGGGGGACCCGAACAAAAAACCAGCGATGTACATCGATGGAAACATTCACTCCAATGAAGTGCAGGGAAGTGAATTCGCATTATATACGGCCTGGTACCTGACAGAATCATTTGCCGATACAAAGTTTATCCAGGAACTGCTGCAGGACAAAACCTTCTATGTCGTGCCGTCTATTAACCCTGACGGCCGTGACAGCTATTTTCATGCACCCAACACTGCCAGCACACCCCGGTCCGGTGTGATCCCGGTAGACAATGACCGCGATGGCGAAGTGGACGAAGATGGCTATGATGATCTGGATGGCGATAATGAGATCCTGATGATGCGCCGTAAAAATCCGAATGGCCGATATAAAGTTGATCCAACCGAACCAAGGAGAATGATACAGGTTGGTCCGGACGAAAAAGGCGACTACGAACTCCTGGGTCTTGAAGGTATCGATAATGATGGCGACGGCCAGGTGAATGAAGATGGATATACATTTGAATACGATCCTAACCGCGACTGGGGCTGGGGCTGGCAACCGAACAATATCCAGGGAGGTGCTTACAAATATCCTTTCTCATTACCGGAGAACAGGGCGGTGATGGAATTCGTAATGAAACATCCCAACATCGCAGCAGCTCAATCTTATCACAACTCCGGAGGCATGATCCTTCGTGGCCCAGGAGACCCTACAGACCAGGTCACTTACAATGCGCAGGACGTAAGGGTCTATGACGTGATCGCAAAAAAAGGCGAAGAGCTGATGCCAGGGTACCGCTACCTCGTTGTATACAAAGATCTATATGCTGCATATGGCGGCGAGCTGGATTGGTTCTATGGCGGACGAGGAGTGTATACTTATTCGAATGAGTTATGGACATCTTACCTGATGTTCAATAAAGAAGGGCGCGATGACGCAGGCTCTTATACATTCGACCGTTATTTGCTTTTCAAAGACGCATTCGTTGACTGGCACGAATTTGATCATCCGCAGTATGGCAAGATCGAGATCGGTGGTTTCAAAAAGAACTTTGGCCGCGCTCACCCGGGTTTCCTGCTGGAAAGCGATGCCCACAGAAATATGTCATTCTCTGTATACCATTGCTTCCATACACCAAAACTTGCTGTCGATACACTGATCGAAAAAGACCTGGGAGATGGCCTGAAGCAGATCACTGCCGTGATCTCCAATAGCCGCATCATGCCAACGCACAGCAGCCAGGATCTGAAGTTCAAGATCGAAAGGCCTGACTATATCTCTATCTCCGGGGCAAAAGTGATTGCAGGAATGATCGTGAATAACACAGACCTCGATCTTAATACAGAGCAGAAAAATAGTGCTTCAACGATCGAAGTGAATAATATTCCTGGATTGAGTACCGTTACGGTCAGATGGATCGTACAGGGAAGTTCAAAATATACGGTTACTGTTGACAGCAGAAAAGGTGGAATAGCGAGTAAGTCAAAGTAAGTACT
>JBEVKW010000498.1:0-24495 GCA_040509495.1 Chitinophagaceae bacterium
GTATGCTAATTCAAGGTTGCCGCCCGAATTATAACCTGCATGTCTTCCCGTATCAGCGAAATAGCGGCGGGCGAACTGGGATGAATTTGTCAATGCTGTATATTCCTGCTTGCCATAAGTATTAAATCCCAGATTCCTCGCGTAGTAAAAAAATGAAGTAATGCCCAGCTTTCCATATTTAAGATTGAAGCTGGCATTCGGGTTGACTTGCCCGATGGTGTTATAGTTGAAACTTGTGTGACCATTGTAGCCAGCCACCTTTTTCTTTGTGATGATATTGATCAGCCCGGTGAGTCCTTCCCCTTCATACTTCGCGGATGGGTTCGTGATCACTTCGATCCTGCTGATCGTATTTGCAGGAAAGGACTTCAGTACTTCGCCGGCATTAGAAGCAAACATGGAAGTTTGTTTGCCATTCAATAAGATCTGGAAACTCGTTTGCCCCTTAAGATACACACCGCCGTTTCCGTCCACGCTCACGAAGGGAAGTTTTGCCAGTGCTTCTGATGCCGAACGTCCCTGCAGGGAAAGGTCCAGTTCCACATTGTAAGCGATGCGGTCTTCATTGGCCTCGATCAACGGCTTTGTTGCCATAACTGTTACGCCTGATAGTTCCCTTACATTTCTCGTCAGCAGAACCGTTCGTGTTACTGTTTTTTGATCTGCATCTATCAGGAAGGACCCGGTGGAAGCATTTAGAAATCCAACTGAAGCTGCGGATATGAAATATTCGCCGGAGGCAATTCCCGTAAAAGCAGCGTTGCCGGATGAATCTGTAAGACTGTTCTTCAGGATCGTTCTTGTATCTGCTTTGTGGAGAGAAACCGTTGCTTTTGATATAGGAGCTTCAAGGGTGTCAAGAACTTTTACGAGGATGGCTGTCTGTGCTTCTCCAACGATGGGAATGGCCGTTAATAACAAAAGGATAATGAGTAAACGCATTAGCAGGTATTTGCTGTCGAAAGTATTCCCCTGTGGCGCGGGGATCATTTATTTTCTGCAAACGCCCCTTATCGTACTACGAAGTCTGACGTATGTCGGTGGGAGAAGCGGTGTTTGCAGAATATCCAGGCAGGTTAATAGTGTTAAAAGGGCTGTTCATTGTCCGAAAGGCCCTTGCGGGGCTTTTTCGTTATTTTGGTGCGCAAATGACGAAAAAAGCACTGATCGGCGTACACCTGGCGTATTGGTTTTACTTTATGATAGTGACCGAATTCGCCAATAACCTTGCCTATAAGAACAGGTGGTTCGCTCTTTCTGATAAAATCGGTTTGCTGTTTATAAGTAACATGGTGATCTTTGGCTTTATATTTTATTTCAATTACCTGGTCCTTCTTCCCCGATTTTTTAAACGCAGAAAATTCCTTCAACTGATCCTGTCCTGGATCTTGTTGTCAATAAGTTTTGTAGGGCTCCGGTACTTTTTCCAGGAATATCTGTTCTTAAAATATTTCAATACCTGTAATTTCTGCTACACAGATTACGGCAGGACATGGCCTATTTATGCCGTAAATAATTTCTTCCAGGGGTTGAGTAGTTTTATAATGGCGGGAACGATCATCTGGTTTGCGGATGACTGGTTGAGATCAGAGAAGCAGAAAATGAGATTGCAGAAGGAAAAGGTGGAAGCGGAGCGCGCATTTCTTCAAGCGCAGGTCAGTCCGCATTTTCTTTTTAACAGCCTGAATAATATATATTCGATGGTGTATCATGGGTCGGAGGATTCTTTGCCTGCCATTCAAAAACTTTCAGGTATGATGCGGTACATCATTTCGGAAAGCCATTCTGTATGGATCGATCTTACAAAAGAGCTTCTCTATCTTGATGATTATATACAGCTCCAGAAATACCGCATCAAGGATGCAGCCATTCAATATACGATAGTGGGTGATCCCGCCGGCAAAGTAATTGCGCCGCTTATACTGATCTCGTTTGTTGAAAATGCATTCAAGCACGGGATCGTTACGGACCAGGCAAACCCCGTCGTGATCAGGATGGAAATTATGAACGACAGCCTTAAGTTTCATATCGCAAATAAGATCAACCCGGACTCAAAAGATAGCGTATCCGGGATCGGGTTGAGAAATGTTGAAAGCCGCCTTGGTCTCCAGTATCCCGGGACGCACTCACTGGAGGTAAAAACGGAGAATGGTATTTTTGAAGCCAGTTTATCCATTGATTCACTAAAAGAGCAGCAATTATGATCAGATGTTTACTGGTTGATGATGAACCCTGGGCGCTTGAATTGCTGACGAGTTATATCTCGCGTTTGCCTTCTCTTGAACTTGTTGCGGCAACAACAAAGCCATTGGAGGCGTTGATGCTTGCCAACCCGGAGAAAACCGATCTGATCTTTTTGGATATTCAAATGCCTGAACTGAACGGTATTAAATTTATGCAGGCAGTCAATCAGCAGTGTAAGGTGATCATTACTTCTGCTTATGCTGAATATGCCTTAGAGGGGTTTGAACATAATGTAACGGATTATCTGCTGAAGCCGATCTCCTTTGAACGGTTTTGCAAGGCTGTTCAAAAGGCTGCCGGGCAGTTGTCTCTTCCGGAAACCACGAATACAGCTTCCCATATTTTTGTGAAAACAGATAATAAGCTGGTGAAGGTGAATTTTGATGAGATCCTTTACCTTGAAGGAGCGCGTGATTATGTATTTATACACACCAGGAAGGACAAGCTCATTACACTCGACAGCCTGAAAAATCTGGAAGATGTATTGCCTTCTTCACTTTTTGCAAGGATCCATAAGTCGTTTATAGTGGCAGTGGATAAGATAGATGCTATCGAGAAGAACCGCGTTGTGATAGGCGAGCATTTTCTGCCGATAGGAGAAATCCATAAAAATGAGTTCCTCGCATCGATCAACAAAAGCAGGAATAGTTAAGATCAGCGGCGTTTTGGCCTTCGCTCATCGGAGCGGATCGAGCAAGGCTTGATACTCCAGTCGCCGCTAGCGCTTTCCGGCCCGAAGGTTTTCAAATCCCCCTTACCGATCCTAAGGGGCGGTCCATTTAATGTCTATAAATCCCTTGAAATAGGGATTTTCCGCTACAGGGTAATCTTCTACTTTTATTCAAACATCCGGGCATGAAAAGTATCCTGTCTCTTTTGGTTTCAATGATATTGACCGCTGCGTGCTTTTCGCAGCAGGAAACGTTTAGTTTGGTGACCTATACCATACCATCCGGATGGCACAAGGATGCCAAACAGAACCTTGTTGCGTTCTCTTCCTCTGATAAGAAGAAACGGACCTGGTGCCAGATCGGTGTTTATAAAGAAACAGCATCCAAAGGGTCGATCGATGCGGACTTTGAAAGTGAGTGGAATGAGATCGTGAAACCTATGGGGGCAGCAAACCCGCCGCAGACTTCTGAGGCACAGGAATTCGATGGCTGGAAGATGAAAAGCGGTTTCGGGACGTTTACTTTCAACGGCAGCAATGCTTCCTCTTCACTGACCGTCTTCAGCGGTTATAACGTTTGTCTGAGTGTGATCGGTAATACAAACAGTGCGGATTATCTCCCCGCGATCCAGGATTTTTTATCAGGCTTGAAATTGTCCAGACCGGAGAATACGCAACCAGTGCAGGAGATTGTTCCTGCTAACCAGGTTCAGGAGAATACGCCGGCTTTTAAGGATAGGTTTACTTTTAACACAACTAATTTTGATGATGGCTGGGTCAGTGCGGTGCAGGCGGATTGGGTAAGTGTGACGAAAGGTAAGGTAAAAGTATTGTTGCACTACCCCAAAGACGGAACGATCTTTCCGGCTGATCCGGGGCCGATGACGGATGCTGCCTGGAATATTCTTGTTGCTCCACGGTACAGTCATCTTCAGCAATACAAAACTTCGTATGTCAATACGTATAATCGTCCTTACCTTGGAATGGGCTATCTGACGGATAACAGCACACAGCAAAAGGTGTTTGTTGTGTTGTTCCATCAAAGCGCGGGTTGGATTGAAGTAGTATCGCCGGATAAGAACACATTTATTCAATATTTCAATTTTGATCCTGAAGTTATCAGATGGGATAGCGATCCGGATGTTCTAAAAACGCTGGATGGTATGATCAGCCGCAACCGGTTTGCTGTGGCTGCATCAGATCTGAATGGTACGGGCAAATGGGATAATCGCTTTTCAAGCAATACTTTTTACTCCAACTACTACACCGGTGCCTATGCGGGAATGAGTACGTATTCCTCGTCACAATGGTTTGTTTTTGGAAATAGCCAAACATTCACCTGGGAGCTCATTGCTGCGAATTCTATGGGCGGTGTAACGAAAGCCGCCGGTGCAAAAGGCGGTGGGAAATTTACAGTCGTTAACAACTGGCAACTTTCTTTTAATAAGATCGAAGGCAAGGAAAAATTGTATGACGTTTACTTTTCAGCAATAAAAGGCGGCCGGGTCTTATTTATGAATGATGCAAAATACCCGGGTTCGGGCATATTCACCGGTTATACGAGGAAGTGATTTTTAAGTGGAATTGACCCATGATCTCACCAGGACCGCGCACTATTCTTCCCGCTTTGCCGGTAAGAACCGTGCAGGAGGAACGGGCATAGACGTGCCCGCAAGAATTTGAGTGACGGTAATTGTTTTGATCAACGCGTCATGTCATGTACCGCTTGTAAGATGCTTTGTACGGTTGCAGCGCCTGCTTTATTCAGCCATGGCCAGGCCAGGCAATTCATTATATATTTTCCTCAATTCCTGCATTAAAAAAAGCATCTGGGCTGTTCTGCTCCTACGGGTTTTTATTATGAGCTATTTTGTAGGCTGAGCAGGATGTATGAAATGGAACCTACCCCGATATAGTGCAAAGGATCACCTGATATTGTCTTTTTTTGTGGGTCCGTTTACGATCAGCATTAACAGCCTTTTGCTCGGCTCCCGCTATTTTTCTGACTGGTCGGTATTCTTTCTTGCAACGGTTGTGGCAGCTGCTGATTTTTCGATAGGGTTTATCATTTGCCTTATGATCGGCGTATGGCTGAGGCGGCTATTCGAAGGGGAAGAAGGCATTGGCGTCCGTTTGCTGCTGATGATCTTTGTTTTCCTGATCATGACGATCGTGTTCCTCCTGATCCTTTTTTACGGATATGAATGGATCCCTTTTTTCCATTACCAATTTGATGAGCTATCGTTTGCCTGGGCCTGTATCGGCACCGGGATCTATGTAGTTTTCATTACATTCCTAATCGAAGGTCTTGCCCGTTATGAGATCTGGAAGAATAAGATGAAGGAAAATGAACAGCTAAGCCGAATGAACCGTCAAAGCAGGCTTCAGGGGTTGAAAAGCCAGGTGAACCCTCATTTTTTGTTCAACAGTCTGAACTCTCTCTCCAGTCTGATCGATACGGATGAAGATAGCGCCGAGAAGTTTCTTGATGAAATGAGTAAAGTGTACCGATACATGCTGCGCACGGAAGAAGAATCGCTCGTATCCCTGGCTGCTGAACTGAATTTTATCGGGTCTTATTATTATTTGTTAAAGGAGAGATATGGGGACGGACTGCTGGTTGAGATCGATGTTCTTCCTGCTGATCTGGATAAATGCATCCCTCCATTAACACTGCAAACCATCGTTGAAAATGCATTTACACAGAACGTGATGATGAAAGATCAGCCGCTGATGATCAGGATCGGCCGGGATCAGGAAGGGCTTGTGATCCGAAATAACATTCAGCCCAAGACCATTACAGAAGATCAGGATGTTGAATCGGGGATCGATAATCTTGTGACAAGGTATTCATTGCTTCATCAGGCGCAGATCAGGATCCTGGATAGCAGGAATGAAAGAGAAGTAAAAGTGCCATTGTTCAAGCCTCAAAAATCAGCTGCATTATGATCGTGAAGGCAATTCCCCGGTTGAAGATCTACTCGTTCCTCTTTTCCATGCCGATCATCGATGTTGCTATCAACCAGATCCTTTACCGTGAACGCCTATGGAGTGAATGGGAGATCTGGGTGATCTCTTTTCCGCTTGTATTCCTGCTCGGCTGTTTTTCCTGGCTGATGCGTATTACCGCTTCCGCGGCTGCGGAACGCAGGTATCCAGAACTTAACCAAACATGGAAGCGTTTACGTTCGAAGATGTTGGTGTGCTGTATCTCGATGGTGACATCTGTTATAACTGTACTTGCAGTTTACAGTCTGTTTAATATCCTGGAATATTCTTTTAGGTTCTCTGATATCTGGCAGGGAGCAATTCTCGCCTTCTGTGTGAATGTTATTTTTGAAACGTTGTATGACGCGGAATATGCCATCAGCAAATACAGGCAGGCCGAGGAAGAAAAAGAATTACTAAGGCAGCAATCATTTACCGCAGAGTTTGATTCATTAAAGAACCAGGTAAACCCCCACTTTCTTTTTAATTGTTTTAATACTGTCTCTTCACTCATCCGTGAAGATAAAGTGACAGCCATTCAATTCCTGGATGAACTGAGCAAGGTTTACCGTTATCTGCTAAAAAATAACGAAGAGGGTATAAGTACAGTTGCCGCTGAAATGCGTTTTGTTCATTCTTATTTTCAATTGCTGCAAACCCGTTATGGGGAAGCCGTAAGTCTCATTGTTCAAACTGATCCTGATTTCGATCAGTTCCTTTTACCCTCACTGAGCTTACAACTGTTGATAGAAAATGCAGTAAAGCACAATATCCTTTCACGCGCCGCTCCATTACAGATAGAGATCTTTATAGCTGCCGGAAATCCCTGCCTCGTTGTAAGAAATAATATCCAGCGCAGGCATGTAAAAGCGCCGAGCAACAGGATCGGTTTACGAAATATCCAAATGAAGTATGAGTTGTTAAACCATGAAGGATTTTCCATTCACCAGGGCGAAGAATATTTTTCAGTAAATCTCCCTTTGATAAATCCTTACGGGGAAACAATTAAAGCCCCATAGCAACAATCACCTATCTCATTTACTTCGTTACTTTTTTTTATTTTATCTCGGCTATTCATTTCTCATACTTCTCACCGGGTTCATCATTGCGGCGCGTATTGCCTGGAGACTTACAGTGAGTAATGTGAAGAAGACGGTAACCCCGGCCACTGCAATAAAGATCCACACGGGGATACTGATCCTGTATTGATAGTTTGCCAGCCAGTTATTCATGAAATAATAGGCGATCGGCGATGCAATGATAAATGCGATGCCCGAAAGAATAATGAACTCCCGGGATAACAATGTCCACACCTGCAGGATATTTGCGCCAAGAACTTTCCTTATACCGATCTCTTTTGTTCTTCTTGCCGCCATGAACGAGGCGAGGCCGAATAAGCCAAGCAGCGAAATAAAGATAGCGAAGGCTGCGAAAAAGCCGGCAAGCTTGCCGATACGGACTTCTGTTGTAAACTTTGTTGCGTATTTATCGTCTACAAATTTGAAGTCGAAAGGCTCTGCCAGGCTGTATTGATGAAATATTTTTTCAATCGCCGCCAGTGCCTTGCCTGTACTCGCGTCATCCTTGATCCGCAGTATCACCTGTGTAGCGCTTTTATAGTTAAGCGTGAAAAGGCTCGGAGGAACGGGTCTGAACGGATCGCCTTTTATGATATTGCTTACAACACCGATCACCCGGAATTCTTTTCCGCTGATGTTGATCAATCCGTTCACAGGATCTTTAAAACCCATCAGTTTTGCAGCTTCTTCGTTAAGGATCACTGAAGTTGAATCTGCCACATATTGCCGTGAAAAATCACGCCCCGTCATAATATTCCAGCCAACAGTATTCCCAAAATCGTGTGTTACCTGCGAAGCCATAATCAGGGGGCTGGTGCCTGGCGTTTTGCCTTTCCAGGAGATGGCGGTAGAGCCGCCAAAGTCCGAGGTGATACTGCCCACTGATTCTGCCATATCATATACCATTCCCGTCTTCAGAAAATCTGCGCGCAGCGCATCATAGCTTTTCCGGAGTTTGGATGAATGCATGGTTATTTCAAGCAATCGCTCCTGATGATATCCCGTTGGCCTGTCCTTCACGTGGTCGATCTGCATTCCCATGATCAATGTGCCGATGATCAGTGCAACGGATACTGTAAATTGAAACACGACAAGGATCTTTCTCGAAAATACATTACCCGTTCCTGTTCTATAGGTTCCTTTCAAAACCTTTACCGGGCGGAATGAAGACAGGAACAGCGCAGGATAGCTACCCGCGAGCAGGCCGGTCACCAGTGTGAAAAGTATCATCGCCAGCCAGAATATCCAGTTGTCCCACGGAAGATGCATGTTTTTTCCGGTTACATTGTTGAAGAACGGTAAGGCAAGTTGCGCCAGCAACAAACAAAGCAACAGACTGAGAAATGCAATGAGGACAGATTCTGAAAAGAATTGATAAAGGAGTTGGATTTTTTTCGACCCCAGCGTTTTGCGGATCCCGACTTCTTTTGCTCTTTTTTCACTTCTTGCAGTACTGAGGTTCATGAAATTGATACAGGCCAATAGCAGAATGAAAATGCCTGCAATGGCAAAGAGGCGTACCAGCTTGATCATCCCTGAGCTTTCCGCCCAGCCGGTGAAGTCGCTATACAAATGCCATTTGTTCATGGGGTGAAGAAAGAAAGCCGGTTTGTATGGTGGCGGGTTTTCCATGTGCATGCGTATTTCACGGATCTTTCCCGAAAGTTGGGCTGAGCTGCTGCCTTCTTTTAGTAATGCAAATACCTGGAAAGAGTTTTCGTCCCATTCCTGTTCGGCGGTTTTCGCGTAAGAATCCAGTTGTACATACAGCGGCCAGGCACCGACGAAACCGACTTCGCTGAATGTGCTGTTTGACGGAAGATCTTTATAGATGCCCGTTACCTTCACATCGGTCTTGTCATTTATCCTGATCGTCTTTCCGATCGCAGGTTCATGGCCAAAGAATGCTTTTGCGGTTGACTCGGATACCAGGACAGATTGTATATCTGTAAGTGAATGGATATCGCCCTCCTTCATTTCGAAGCTGAACATATCCGGAAAGGAAGCTTCCGCGAAGATGCCGGTCTGCATCAGTTTCTTATCATTATAACCAACCATGAACTCTTTGACGTTAGTTGTAACACTGGATGCTTCAATGTCTGCATATTTACTGCGAAGTTCTGCCGCAAGCGGTACGGGCACGGAATTGTAAAAGGAGTTATTGCCATCAAAATTTACCATTTGCCAGGCCTGGGCCAGCCTGCTATGCTTCTTATGATAGCGGTCAAATGATAGTTCATCCCATACCCATATTCCGATCATCAGCACAATGGCCATTCCTACAGCCAGTCCGCCGATGTTAATAGCAGCATATCCTTTGCTGCGCAATAGCTGACGCCAGGCGATTTTTAAAGAAGACTTGAACATAGCAGGGTTGATGGTTGTTTTAGATTTGAAATGATCGGGTACGGGTTTTTTCTTCAGGCTATCCGGCAGTGGTCGCAGGTAGAATAGTATCTGCAACAGGTAACGGAGCTTTGCGATAAATACGCCTGATTCCGATCTCCACCGAGAATACAGTTCATGAAGGTCGCCGAGTGTTTCTTCGAGCGCGTCTTCATTGAGCCGCCTTCGTAACAGGAAGTGCAGCCATTGTGGAGGTTTATCTGAATACTTTTTCATTATAAGCAGTTTTATCCGCGGATCAGTTGCCAGAGTTCTTCGCGGACAGTGCGGATATCTTTAAGGATCTGCATGCCGTCAGGGGTAATAGTAAACAGGCGTTTGCGTCTTCCTCCACGTTCTCCCGTAGCGCCGCCAAGTGTTGACGTAACGAATTTCTTTTCTTCAAGGCGGTACAGTGCAACATGGATGGCACTTAGCTGAACAGACCTGCCCGTATAGGCAGTGATATTGTCCAGCAGGAGAGCTCCGTATGCTTCACCATCCATTGCTGCCACTGACAGCAGTACGATCTCTTCAAATTCCCCCAGGTAATTTCTGTACATATTATTTGATTGATATTTGCTAAACAAATAGACTGCCAGAAGATAAGTGGTTGTTTTTCAGAAGCGTTGGGTTGAAGGCAAGAAGACAGGGGTGTACGGAACCGGACGGTGGGTGTGCGGATTTCAGACAGTGTATGTATAATGGATCATAAAGTAACTGACCCACACCATCAGCATTATGCCTTGCCTGACTCCAGGAACTTATTCCGGAAGCCCGAGGGAGACTCACCGGTTTTTACCATAAACCGGCGACTAAAATAAGCAGGATCTTCATAGCCCAGGCTGTGTGCAATTTCTTTTGCTGTCATTGCGGTATGCACCAGCAGTCTTTTAGCTTCCAGGACGATCCTGTTCTTGATGATCTCATTTGGCTGTGGAAGATTAAGCCGTTTAAATTTATGGGTGACGGTTTTGGGGGCCATCGCCAGCACATCTGCATAGTCTGCGACTGTATGTTTCTCTTTATAATGTGCATCAACAAGCATTGTAAACTTTCTGAAAAAGTCCAGGCTGCGGTGCTGCTCAGATACCGCGCTTTCCAGATGTTGTTTTTCCATAGCCGTGTAGCCCGGATGAGCAGCTGCTTTAAACAGGTGCGGATCATGATTTTGATTTGTTGACACAAAATTGCAATCATTTGCCAGGCCGGACAATGTACAAAAGGCAGGGAGTCTGGTACATTTTTCCGAATGGTGGGTTTGGAAGTAGGTCGGGCTCTCTTCCCGCTCTAAGGTTTGGCGACAGGGGTTAGTGATGGGCCGGGTCATCAGACAAGGAGGGCTTGCCATCTATAGCAGCTGTTGAGACTTCTTTATTTCATCCCGCCATTCGTATAATCCTTCTTCATCGAACACATTACCTTTCAGAAATCTTTCCAGGAATGTTGTCAGCGCATTTGTTAAGACGATCTCATGTCCGTCATTATAAAAGATCTCATAACCTTTCTCCAGCACCCGCAATGACCAGACATCGGAGTGGATCATATATTCAGCAAAAGCAGCCCAGTCTTTTCCGTGGTCGCCCTCGCGGAGTAGATCTTCAAGCGGTAGAAAATTGAAAATGTCTTCCTGGCACTCAAAGCCATTACATACCTGGTAGAATTCTTTGAAGTCTTCCGGCAATTTAAAGCCGAGCAGAACTTCCGTTTTTTCAATTTTCTCAATGGACGCGGCGGGGTTCAGTTTGATCCCGGTATCGCAATGCTTAAGCTCTATGATGTTGATCAACTCTTTCATGACCGATCAGTTCTTTGTTCTATGGCTTTCTGAGCCCATTTAGCCGATGACACAAAAGTCTGTTACTAATCTGCAGATCCGGTCATTGGCGTCATATCCGATATAAGTGGCGTAAACACCGTCTCCCCATCCTGATGAGAAGATAGCTGCGTTAGCGCCGTTCTGTTGCCACTCTAACCAGCTCCAGGTGTCTCTGTCGTTGATCTCTAAAGCGTCAATCAGGAGCTGAAAATTGTTGTACTCTGCCTTTAAAAAAGAAAGTAGTTCTTTTCCTCCCGAGGCATCCATGAAAGCGCCCGTGCCTGCATCCACACCATATCCAAAGATCTCGTCGCTGGAGAGAGTGGATGTGTCCTGACCTTCCACGACAGCTATTTCCCATCGTACCGGTTTGTCCTGGGAAAACCTGATCCTTGCAAATCCCACGCGTTCGTCATCATTTATCCGGGCAATGGCTAGTTCAGCAGGGAAAGAACCGATCGGAAACTGCGCAGTGAAAGGTTGATCATCATTATAGAGGAAAGGGTCACAGGCAATGATCCGTCCTTCTTTAATGTGAAGGTTGCAGATATCCTTTGTATAAAAACTGTATTGGTGCTCACCTGTAATATGCGTAAACCCTTCTGAAAAAGCAGCTTCAAGAGAAGCAGGAATAAATGGAGATATCATGCGTGTAATATAATTAATTAGCGAAGTGTATGAGCGGCCGGGTGGTACAAATAGCTAAAAGCGATCGCCTGGGCTTTCCCGGATCTTGTTTTGCCGCAGGTTATCCAAATGGATTTGCAGGACGGCCGTAACTGCGTTGGTTTCGTTCATCGTTGTTTTGTGTTAGCGGCTTACCCGCCGGGAGCCTTTGAGCCTGACGCAGCCCTGCTGTCATTTTGAATTAATAATATTAAAAACACGAAGGCTTCAAACATAATTGAACTGATTTTCAACAAATGGAGCATATTATTCAACAAATGTTGCAGTCGAGACATTTCACGCAGTCTATCTTGTGTCAGCAACACCGTGAAAACTGACCAATGACGGTTGTTGCATCCCGGCAGGCTATCGTGATTTCATGATAGCCCTCAGAAAATTATAAGATAATTGATCACTGCATCCGCCGTATTGATGGATTGAATTCCGGGCTGGCCGGTGATCTCGTATCAATATTAGTAGTTATGTCAAGTGAAATGTATCGCGGTTATGCACTGATGCTGATCTTCGCCGCATCTTTAATGACTGCAGTTAGCGCTCGGGCGCAAGGCGAAGTTTTTGCACACTGGCGGTTTGAACAGGTGCAACGACTCAACGGAACGCTGACCACACCTGCGGTGGGGCAGCCTCTTACAGCCGATGACCGTCGTCCGGCGGATCCCATGCCTTTTGTTTTTGATCATTCAGGCAAAGGGAATTTTCTACAGGCCCGCGGTTCAAAACCCTCATCCATTGTCTTTTCCGGGAATGTACCCTCCGCTACGATCGGGGGCAAACCCAATATATATTCGCTAGCGATCAAACGCGGCGAATACAACGTCAGTTTTGAACGGCCACTTGCTTACTACGATATGCGTAAAAGCTGGACCATCGAAGCCAGCCTGATGTGTAATCTGCTGGGAACCGAACAGGTCTATCTGTGTAAGGAAGGTGCGAAGGGCGCTCCGTCCGGTGATGTATCCATTGGGTTTGACCCAATGGCCGGATCCTTTTTTGTGGAAGTATTATGCGCCGACGGTCTGCCGCGCCGGATAGCAGGTAGCGCGAAAGCAGAAGCCGGCAAGTGGTATGATGTGGTGGCAAAAGCTGTATACGATCCTAAGCGTGATCAGACCCGGCTAAGCTTATTGATAAAAGCAGCTGGCCAGCCTGATTTCCGGGAGCCGGTCAGCATGATCTTTAAAGGAGTTGCGCTGAACCGCGGTGCGGGCATGTGGGTAATAGGCCGTGGTTTTCCTTCCGGTGCTCCCAATAATCTGGCTGTACTCGATGGTGGCATTGATGAGGTGCGAATCAGCGGAGAACCTTTGCCACGGGTCGAAGGTCAGAACCCTTTATTTACCGATTACTTCACAGCTGATCCTGCCGCACTGGTAGTAGGAGATACGGTGTATGTTTACGCAGGCAAGGATGCAGCTCCCGTTGGTGGTTGGTTTACGATGCCTGATTGGTTATGTTATTCTTCCACAGATATGAAGCACTGGAAAGCCCACGGAGCTGTTTTGTCGGCGAAAGATTTTGCCGGGGCCAATCCTTCATCTTCGTGGGCCGCGCAGGTGGTCAAAAAAGACGGGAAGTATTTTTTTTATGTTACACTTGATGGTAAGAACGGACATTTTATAACTGTAGCAGTGGGGGATAGCCCGACCGGTCCATTCAAAGAAGTGCATCCCGGAAAGCCATTGATCATTGACAGTATGACAAAGGATTCGCATCGTCCCAATTCAGATATCGATCCAACGGTCATTATCGACGAGAGCGGTACTCCCTGGATGGCATGGGGCAATGGAGATTGCTACATGGTTAAATTGAAACCCAATATGACGGAAACAGATGGGCCGATCAAAAAAGTTCCTTTTCGCAATTACTCAGAAGGTCCGTGGTTGTTTAAACGTGGTGGTCTCTATTATAATGTATATGCTGCCGATGCTCCCGGTGTGCAGCCTGAACAGATCGCGTATTCTACTGCCCCGGACCTTAACGGCCCCTGGACGTATCGTGGCCTTCTTACCGGTCCGGCAAAACACGGCTTTACGATCCACCCCTCCGTGATCGAATTTAAAAAGCAATGGTACTTTTTCTATCATGACGGATCGTATACATTGAACGGAACACCAGGTGGCGATACAAGACGAATGGTCAGCGTGGAATACCTGTATTTTAATAATGATGGAACGATAAAACCTATTACACTCACCACTGAAGGAATAAGCGTTTCTCCCAAAAAATAGATCTCACCAGACAGGGTGATAAAAGGATCTGTGTGACATAGCTGAACTAGTGTTGAACAACGCTGTGACTGATTTGATCAGTCGCAATAATTTATAAAATGAACGCTGATATCATGAAAGTAATATTGAAAAAAGCAATCCTGTTATTGATTAGCATCACTGGCGGTATCATTAACAGCAGTGCGCAGAATCCAATTATCCAGACAAAATTTACTGCTGATCCTGCGCCAATGGTACACAATGACACAGTGTTTTTGTATACAGGGCATGACGAAGATGATGCGTTCGGCTTTAAAATGCATGACTGGCTGTTGTATACATCAACAGACCTGGTTAACTGGACGGATCACGGCGCAGTTGCCTCGTTGAAAGATTTTAAATGGGTCAATACGGACAATGGCGCATGGGCCGCACAGTGTATACGGCGCAATGGGAAATTCTATTTGTACTGCCCCGTGCCGAATGGACTTGGAATCGGTGTGCTGGTTGCAGATAGCCCTTACGGGCCTTTCAAAGATCCCATCGGAAAGCCGCTGGTAAAGAACAGCACTGATGATATCGATCCAACCGTATTTATTGACGATGACGGTCAGGCTTATATGTATTGGGGTAATCCGAATGTATACTATGTGAAGCTGAATGAAGACATGATCTCTTACTCAGGCGGCATCATAAAAGATACATCCTTTGCCAAAGTAAAAGATAAACCCGATCCCTTTCATTATCAGGAAGGCCCCTGGGCTTATAAACGCAACGGCCATTATTATATGGCGTATGCTTCCACCTGCTGCCCGGAAGGCATCGGGTATGCGATGAGCACTTCTCCAACAGGACCATGGCAGTACAAAGGAATGATCATGGATGGTGATCCCAGGTCAAGTGGTAATCACCCGGGGATCATCGACTACAAAGGCAACTCTTATGTATTTGGATTCAATTACCAGATCGGTAAGAAGACCATGTCGAAACATTATGAAAGGCGCTCTATCTGTCTTGAAAAACTTACGTACAATGCGGATGGGACCATTCAAAAACTTCCTTTCTGGTCCGCAACTGGTGTTAAACAACTCGCTTCACTGGATCCGTTCAATAAAGTGGAGGCTGAAACCATCGCATTCAGTGAAGGTGTTAAAACCGCCTCAGCAACGGAGTGGGAAAGAAATATTCCATGGAACAGGGGGAAAAAAATAGCAGACCGGATGTTTGTTACATCGATCAATCATGGCGATTACATCAAAGTGCAGGGTGCTGATCTTTCTACCGGCGCTTCATCGGTGGAAATGAGCATTGCTGCCTTATACGGCGGTAAGATAGAAGTTCATATTGATAAGATCGATGGCCCGCTAATAGCGACAGTAAATGTGGGGACCTCCGGTGAGGGAGATGTATTCAAAACTATATCAGCTCCCGTCAGGTCGGTTAAAGGTGTGCACGATATATACTTTGTATTCAAAGGCGAGAAGGATCTGTTCTATTTCGACTGGTGGAAATTCAATAAATAAGAAAGTAGTATCGCATTGACCGTATGCTGGATATAATCTTTGGACATTTAAGAGTCAAGCTGGCGGTTTTCGACGCAAAAATTGGCCTGAAAAATGGAATAACAACTATCACAGGCTGATAAAGTGTCTTAAGGTTGATACATTTCAATAGTGTCATTTCAGAGATGAGTTTTCGTGTTACTGTCAACTCTGTAAGGAGAAATTCTATCTGCTATTGTATAAATGCATGTTATTTGACCATAGGCAGGACTAATGGCGATACAATTCAGATCACAGTGGGATCACTGGGTTCGCCGTAACACAATGGCGGAGACCGTAGTTTAACTTTCCAATTCCTTTATTGCTGCCTTTATAAACCCAGCCTTATCTTTCTTTACTTTTTTCAGTATTGCTTTTCTGTCGTCTGCGATGGAAAAATATTTTTCAGCCCACAAGCTTAGTTCAATCATTACGGGTAGCAGGTCAATCCCTTTTTGGGTTAACCTGTACAATACTTTGGCCTTGCTATCCGGGTGGGCTAATTTCTCAATAAGCTTATTTTCTTCCAGGTTTTGCAAACGGGTGGCTAAAATATTGGTGGCTATACCTTCCGGCGATTTTAAAAAATCACCATAGGTGCAGGTTTTTGCAATCACCGTAGGTTCAATTATTGGACTTGTTTCATTCCCTAATGTAGCTTACTATGCCGCCTCAAAACACGCGTTGGAGGGGTATTTCAAATCATTACGGTATGAATTGAATGAGTTTAATATCAGTGTCGCTATGATCGAGCCTTCTGCTTTTAAAACAAGTATTCTAAATAATTCATCATCATCTCTAACGAAAATTGAAGACTACAATACATTAAGGGGAAAAATTGAGAAATTCACTAACGACCTGGCAGAACGAGCTGAGGACCCTGCAATTGTTATAGAAAAAGTACTTCAAGTAATTCAAAAGGATAAGCCTAAATTCAGGAACATGGTTGGTAAAGGCACTACTGCATTGGTCAATATGCAGCACTTTGCTTATGGAATGTTAGAAAAAGGGGTTCTCAAACAATTAAACAGGTTCTGCAACAGGATTAATGTATGCGATCAACAGAGATTCAGAATGGTGTGAAATGGTAATAAGATCAACTTACGCGATCGCATTACCATTTCGGAAATCATAGTTTAAAGATGCTGATCACGCAGGGATATGTCAGGATCATGAAGCGTTTTTAAAAGTATCTTGTCCTTTTTGACAGAAACAATAACAGGTAAAAATAAACTTCAGGCAATGAGAGCATTTATTGTTCCCCGATACGGCAAAAACGAAAAATTGCAGCTGGCTGAAATGGCAGCACCCGGTGTAAAAGAAAATGATGTACTGGTACAAATTTATTCAGCAGGCCTTAACCTTTTGGATTCGAAGCTCAGGAATGGTGAGTTTAAAATGATCTTACCTTATAAAACTCCGTTTACGCTGGGCCACGATGTGGCAGGTGTTGTAATACAAACAGGTTCAAAGGTCATAAAATTCAACGTTGGTGATAAGGTTTATGCAAGAGCCGCCGACCATCGATTGGGACCTTTGCAGAATTCATTTCTGTTAATGAAGGTGATGTAGCTATTAAGCAGAAAATCTTTCAATGGAAGAAGCCGCATCCATACCCCTGGTTGGTTTAACAGCGTGGCAGGCACTTGTTGAAAAAGCAAACCTGAAAAAAGGCCAGAAAGTTTTCATCCGGGCAGGTTCCGGGGGCGTGGGTACATTCGCCATTCAGTTAGCAAAGCATTTGGGCGCTATAGTGGCTACAACAACCAGCTCCGCAAATATTGATCTGGTTAAAAAACTGGGAGCAGATATTGTTATTGATTACAAGAAAGAAGATTTTGAAACCAGATTAAAAGATTATGATGTGGTATTGAATAGCCAGGATACGAAGACTCTTGAAAAGTCTCTCCGGATACTGAAACCCGGAGGAAAACTTATTTCCATTTCCGGCCCGCCCGATCCTGAATTTGCACAGGCAATTGGAGCAAACTGGTTTTTGAAAATAGCATTGAGAGTCCTAAGTGCAAGCATCCGGAGAAAGGCAAAGCGCCTTGGTGTAAACTTTTCGTTTCTTTTTATGAGAGCGCAAGGCGAACAATTAAGTCAGATCACCAAACTGGTAGAGTCAGGCAAGATAAAGCCTGTTATGGATAAAGTGTTTCCATGGGAACAAATCAATGAGGCACTGGCTTATATTGAAACCGGACGTGCGAAGGGAAAGGTGGTTGTTACGATGAGATAAGAATAGCCTGTTTGATCATATCCGGCCCGGATTTTTGAGCTTTATACACAGCTCAATAGGCCATGTTAGTCCGGAGAAAAGCTGAATAGAAAAGAGGTAATACTTATCGGTAATGGCCAGGATTTGACCTCAGAGACAATTTCAGATGTTGTTAAAATTCCAACGCTTTAATTGCTGTCGTAAATTCTTGTTGATTTCTCCACTGGATATCGATCACAAAAAAGATCAGAGGTAGTATGGTGACTTTTATTGCAGACGTATGAAGATGCAGATCTGCGCCCTGCAACAAACAGACCATCCTTTTCTGCCGCCTAAACCTTTGGATTTTATTAGCGATTTAATACAAATTTACCGGGCTGACAACGACGTGTCCGGCATCGGGAAATCAAGGTCCGGGTGAAAGAAAAGCTGGTTATACCTTAAATCAAAGGGTTTTTTGCAAAAACACGCTGCTGTTTGCCCCTCTCATTCGAATACCGCGCGCACTTACCTGCGAAAGATTCCTACAATCATGTTATCACGGGCAAACACCGGATCATTAAAAAATAATCTGCGGATTCAGTGAACCGTCATATCAGACTAACAAGTGAGAGAAATCATTTGGATGGATGTGCGACCCGATCGATCCGTTCTACTCGATTCAGATCCAAATCCTGGAAGTCAAAACTAAAATCAATGCCCGGCGAAATGCCTTTCATTTTTATCGACGTTGCCTTTCCGTTTTCCGGCAATGAAAACGTGGCAAATGCGTCACAGTTCATGTCCTGGTACTGCCATTTTATGGCAAAAGTATTGGCACTATAGAAATACATCGGCCCATTTAATTTTGGAGAACGCAGGCTTTTCATCCAAAGCTGTTTTCCTTTCAGGAAAACCTCCACCTTTCCAAACCATTTATCTTCATACATCCCTATGAAGTTGCCACTTTCGATCCTGGTGTTTTTTAAAGAATCCACTTTTCTCCAAACCTGTTTTGTCACTTCATCTATATTGTTTGCATTTCTCGCAAAATTCTTTGCCCTGCTATCTATCCATCCTGCATCATCCAGGCCAAAATAACTGTCCATGATTGCTCTTGTAACAGCAAAAGTGAGACCCGCGCCGCCACTCTCAGTATTGGTTAAAATTATGATGCCCAAATTCAAATCCGGGACAAGTGTTACCTGCGACAACATACCGGGCAACCCACCGGTATGCGTCGCAATTAAATTGCCCCTCATATCATTTAAAAGCCAGCCTAAGCCATACCCGTTAAAATGTGTGTTATATCGTTCAGATACATAATTTGGCAGAACGGTTTGTATGGTCCACATTTTGCTGCTGTTATTGTAAGAGAATAAGGATGATTTTAAACTATCTCCATACTTGCCCCTGTGAAGTTGCATGATCGCCCATTTAGACATATCCGCTACGTTGGAATACATCCCTCCTGCGGCACTGATCATTCCGATTTTGAAGCGATCGATCACCCTTAACGAGCCTGTTGCAGTAGAATGCGGTGTGGCCAAATCCATTATTTCATTAATGGAACGGTCTCCTACAAACGAGTTTGCCATCTGCAATGGTTGCAGGATGCGCTTCTGAACAAATTCTTCGTAGCTCATACTGCTTACTCTGGCTATTATTTCTCCGGCAATGATGTAAAGCAGATTATCATAATTATATTTCGTTCGGAATGCCGATGTAGGTTTGAAATGTTGAAAAATGTGTACGACATCTTTCACTGTAAAATCCGACTCGTCGGGCAAAAATGTCAAGTCGCCCGCTCCGAGCCCCAAGCCGCTTCTATGGGTTAGCAGGTCAACAATATTAAAATTATTGGTGACATACTCATTGTACATTTTAAATTCAGGGATATACTCCTTTACCTTATCATCCCATTTTATTTTCCCTTCATCAACGAGTATCGACAATGCAGCTGTGGTAAACGCTTTGGTATTTGAAGCAATTTGAAAGTTCGTACGCTCGGTAACTGGTACTTTCGTGTCAATAGAACCAACACCATACCCTTTTTGATGGATCACTTTCCCGTCCTTCACAACGGCTATTGCGGCTCCAGCTACTTTTAATTTAGTTAAGGCTTCTTCCATTAGCGAGTCGATTTTTAGAGAAGAGACCTGTGCAATACCCGCAAGTGTTGAAAAGAAAAAAAGGAAAGTCGATCCGATCAAACGGAATGTTTTAGCCATAGCAATAGAATTTAGAAAACAGGTTGATTACCCTGGGCACTTTGAATGAAGCCCCAGGTATTAAAGCAAAGAAAGCGCAAAAATTATCTCCAGAATTGTAAAATTGTTACCGGCTAAATAAAAAGCCAGACATTTTTTTGGTTGATATCAACATTTTTAAAGAAACTTTTAGGGCTGTTATTTGTCAATGCTCTAAAGTTTTTTATAAAATGGGATTGATCGTAGAAGAAATTTTCGTAGGCCAGTTCTGTCAGGTTGCGTACACCACTTTTATTGTTTATTGCCTGCCGGAAACGGTATATTTTCTGGTATTCACCTGGAGATTTCCCTAAATGTTTTAGAAATAGTGTATTCAAATGTTTTCTTGACATTTCATATTTTCCAGCAACGTCCTCAATTTTCATGTTGGATTCAATATCCTTCAATATATTTTTCATCAGGTTCAGATCGTTTGTTACTAAATTTTGGAGCCAGAATTTTTCCAGGTGTTCTAGCTGCGCCTCACGATCTTTCCTGGCAAATATTTTACACATTTCTGTTTCGAAATCTGGCAGGTTAGCCGCAAAGCCAGCAAGGTTTCGCTGGCAAAATATTATTTCGATATTTTGAACAAAATGATTCAATCCCAATGGCTTGAAATAGATGGTTAACTCGTGTATGGGTTTTTTATAATAGACTTCAATGGGATTGGTATATCTATACACTACACTGGTGTAAATATTTTCTTTCTTCGAAGGAAAGATCTTTATACTATTTTCCGAAAGTAATACACGGGAGTTTAGGTTAATTGTTACAATGCAAAAGTTATTGGGAAAAGTCAGGTATTTTTCTGTTCCGCCTTTTTGAGTATCGGTGATAAAATAATACCCCTCTATGAACTGTTGTAATAATTTATTTCTAGGTGTATAAAAATTTAGTTCCATCCCACGTTCTTGAATGGTGTAAAATTACGATAAGAAGAGGAGGACTAAGCAATTTATCCCTCATTTACTGGATCGTATTACCAATCAGTAGTCATTTTCAGGCCAGTTGCGGTTAAATCACCAGGCGACACATAACTGAAATTCTGGCGTCTCGCAAAGCCGTGCAGTACGTACGTATTAAAAATGATATAGACGTACCTTGTCGGGTCATTTCAGTAAAACAAGAGCTTTTTACGGCCAATGGAGTACAAAAGATTATGTGATTACTGAAAAACATGTTAGTGCGCTCGTTCTTTGTGTTCTGAACATAATCCTTTACTTTTTTAATCTCAAGGTGGCGATTATATTTACTGCACTAATCCTTTAATCCGGGGTAGCAAGCCTGATTTCGTTGTTTAGTGATATTGCAACTACATCATTTTCTGGAAAGATCGGTGGAAAAGAGCACGCAACTCCCGGGCTTCAGGTAAGTTCCGCTTTGCTGTTGTTATTTTACACAACTATGCACATCTTTTTTCTGGAAACTTATTCGGAGAGAAAATACGTCAGCTAGTTAGCGATATTGAAGATTTTAAATTTGGCAGGTGCCGAACTTAAGATCTTTAAGCATAGACTTTGCCGGCTTTAGCATCTCGGATATATGTATCGACGAGGTCGTACAGTGTCTTCTTTTTAGCTTCATCGAGTTGTTCCAGTTCCTGCAACCGCTTGAGTTTTTTATCAACCCCGCTATGCAGTCCTTCGCAAACGAGGTGGTCGAATGATGTCTCGAGTGCATCGGCGATCTTCTTAATACCAATGACGCTGATTATTCCGTTACCGTTTATCTTTTCCTTGTATTTATAGTAGAAGATGAAAAAAGGTTTTTCCAAGATCTGCTTTTGTCTGGGGCGATAGATGATGGACACTACAGAGAGGTTAAGATGGAGTGCGAAGGAAAGATTTCTCGTCTTGAACTGCAATTATTCAATCAGTCAACTGATACTACCACAAGGAATGTTGATAAACAGCTAGGGCAAGCGATGATCAGTTTGACACGATTGAACGTAGTGAGTAGGGAAGGGACTGTAACGGAGAAACGTCAAATTATCAGTTCGATATTTCCTGAAAAATCAATTTCGATGGAAAGTCATTTCGAGCTATTCGACTGAACTCAATTGCCGACTGCATTTATCAGATAAACAACAACATACATGAAATAAAAAACCGGAAAAGCGAAGATTTTTTCGCCTTTCCGGTTAAGTAGCCTCGACAGGAATCGAACCTGTATCTGGAGCTTCGGAAACTCTTATACTATCCATTGTACTACGAGGCCAGAGTCAAAAATCTGAAAATCAACCAGGTAACTCTTTATCGATTGCTTTCAGATCAATGGCCTGCGAAATTACAGGAAAAAACCTTTCTGGCCGTAATTTAGATACAGTTCATAGAGATTTCTACAGGCAGAATTCGCCAATCTAGGAAATGTTAAATAGGATCCGTTTACCGAATAAGCCGCAATCTGCGCCGCGCGTGTAGCAAGGCTTGTGGTTTTTCCTGCTATATACAGAGTGGCACCAGTGCAGGGGAGACTGTGATTATACATATAGAAACCTTAACGGCACCCTGAAATTGCGCTGGCGTGGGGGTATTGCAAAGAGCGGAAAGTAGCCGCCGCTTAGTATTCCTTGCGTTCTCCTCGGGCACTTTAGGCCCTTTGCGATACTCTTACGCTGATGCACTATTACGCCATTCACCGATTTTTCCCGCTTTCGAACAGTAATTATCTGCATCGGGTAGTCTGCATTCATCAAGTACGGGTAATTTTATATCTATGTCGCGAAAGCAATCAATACCTCAACACCGGATGATGAGCCATTCCCCGCATGGGATCGTTATGCGTAATCTGAAGAATGAGGATTTCCCACCGCCGGAGAATGTAAACAGGCCGCACAGGGATGATCACTTCCTGTTCATTTTCCAGGAAGGTGGCGAAAATCAATTGGTGGTTGACTCGCAAACCGTGAATGCCCGGGGAAGAAAAGTGTTATGTATTTTACCGGGACAGGTTCACCATGTTGTAAAATTTGATCCCATCGATGCGTGGTTTGTTGCCGTTGCAACAGACCTGGTCCCGGAGCATGTAAGAACGTTGCTTCAGCAAATAGCCCAGCCATTACAGGCGGCTGATGTCAATGATCGTTGGGCGGTCAAACTGAACACTGCCGTTTCCCTGCTGCAGCTACATCTCGAAGATCCTTCTTTTACACAGGACTCTTTTCCGATGATCAAAGCGGCTACTGAATCTGTGTTGTCGATCTTTGCCGCTATTTACCGTGAACAGCCAGTACAGGCGGCCGCAAAAGAAGGAAGAGCAGCGGAACTTACACGCAAGTTCAAAACACTGCTGCAACAACAATACAGGGTGGTCAAAAGCCCTGCGGCATATGCCGCCATGCTGAATGTATCGCCGGCCTATTTGAATGAGGTGGTCAGTCATACGACCGGTATGCCCGTCAGCAAATGGATCCACCAGGAAATATTGCTGGAAGCGAAACGGATGCTTTTCTATACTGAATTTACTGTCAGGGAAATCGCTTACGAACTGGGGTATGAAGATCATGCTTATTTTACACGACTGTTCAGTAAACAGGAAGGTGTGTCTCCATCAAAATATCGTTTAACAAGATAGCCATGCATCCTGTTTCAGGAATCACCAATCAGCGAAACCCCGGATAGTCCAATCATTTCCTCGAATAGCCTGCCCGGGCAGGCTGATCCCCTTGCGAAATTTGTGCTCAAATTATCAGCTATGCCTACGTTGCCTAAATGGATGAATGATGCGGTGGAAGGACTGCTTAAATCGCAATTTCGCCGGGTGGTTGCCGGTCAGATCGAAGATTTTTCTTCTTCGGTCAGAAAGGTCCGATTGCTTGGTGATTTCCGGGGTGTTATTTCAGAACCAGGTTATGCGGTCGGCTTTCGTGTAAATGAAAGAGCGTTCCGGAATTATACGCCATTCCTGTTTGATGCAGAACAGGGAATATGTGATATACTTTTTCATTTACATGGGAATGGCCCGGGCAGTGAGTTCGCTGGTCAGTTGAAAGAAGGAGATGAGCTACGCATCATTATTCCCAGAGGACGTACAGTGTACCGTAAGCACCTGTCGCATCATGTGATGGTAGGAGATGAGACGGCGCTGGGATTGGCCTTATCACTGCGTACCGAAGCATCAGCGAGACAACATTCAAGCATCACGATCTTCGAAGTGGATGATTCCTCCGTAATGGCCGAATTGCAGCTATATGGTCATGTACTGCAGAAGAACGGGCTCAATAAAGCTGGCCGTATCCGCCAGCGCATTCTTCAGCAACAGGAAGATTCGGGAGTCTCCCTTTCAGATACGGGCTTCTATCTTGCCGGTAATGCAGATACGATGCGTATTGCCCGAAGCGAGTTGAAGCAACTGGATGTGCCTTCCAGGAATGTTTTTTCCCAGGCTTACTGGGCTGAGGGTAGAACAGGGCTTTAGACCGATG
>JBEVKW010000499.1:0-8975 GCA_040509495.1 Chitinophagaceae bacterium
AGGCCTTGAGCAAAAACATCGTAAAGATTTTTTTCATGATCATTCTGGTTTTTGGTTAAGAAAATAATTAACCGATAGACAGAGACGATCGTTAGCAAGCAAGAAATTATCAGCAGCAGCATTTGCAGATCATCATCCTGAAAGAAGCGGAATAGCTGTATCAGCAGGAAAGTAAATGCGAAAGAATACAATCAGGTGTTGGAAGGAATAAGAAGTTAGCATGGCAATCAGATAAGGTGATGATTGAATGTAAAAGGAAAATCTGGCGTACCATCAGTCTAACAAGCTTTTCTTTCGAATTTAGAGTTTTTGCTTAGCCCTAGTCTGGTGTATCCCTTTAGTTATAGTGACCTTAACTGATCGTCAAACAAATGGACGAAAAAACAGTTGCGGAAAAAAATCCGGACACGGCCGAAAAAATATTTCATCGGACGATCCGCTGCGAAGTTCATATCCCGGTCAACAAAACCAGATAACAAGCGGAACTGTATCAACCTCCAGTAACTCCGCCTATCTTTGCGCGATGCAATTCGCAGATATCATCGGCCAGCAGGAGCTGAAAAAAGAATTACCGGAATTGATGCAGGATAACCGCCTTGCACATGCCCTTTTATTTCTCGGGAAAGAAGGAAGCGGTGGACTTTCGCTTGCCTTAGCTTTTGCGCAATTTGTAGTTTGCGAAAAAGTTAACGGTAAAAAAGTTGACCCTGGCCCTTCCCTTTTTGGTGAAGCCGAGCCTGTAGCGCCCGCGAAAATGACAGATGCCTGCGGACAATGTCCTTCCTGTCTTAAAGCCAAGCAATTCGTTCACCCCGATATACATTTCTCATACCCTGTTGTTACGAAAAAGGCAGGGTCGCCGCCACTCAGTACCGATTACATTACGGAGTGGAGGGAATTTATCACACAGCATGCGTATGGGAATGTGTATGACTGGCTTCAGTTCATCGGTGCAGAAAACAAGCAGGGCAATATCACGGCGCAGGAGTGCAATGATATCATCCGGAAGCTGAACCTGAAAAGCTTCGAGAGTGAATATAAAGTGCTGGTGATGTGGTTGCCCGAATACCTGGGCAATGAGGGCAATAAGCTGTTGAAGCTGATCGAGGAGCCACCACCCAACACGCTGTTCATTCTTGTTGCTGAAAATGAGTCACTAATTCTTCAAACGATATTGAGCCGTTGCCAGCTGGTGAAGATCCCGATGCTGGAACCCGCCGATATCGAACAGGCCCTCGTCGCCCGGAATAATACGGATCTGACAATCGCGCGCCAGGTGGCCGGCGTTTCCGAAGGAAACTATCGCGAAGCATTGCAGATGGTGCAACATGCGGATGAAGACTGGCAGACCCTTCTGCGTGACTGGCTGAATGCCATCATGAAAACTGGTCCCGTCGCCCAGGTGAAATGGGTGGAAGAGATCAGCAAACTCGGTCGGGAAAAGCAAAAGCAGTTCCTCCGTTATTTCAATCACCTGCTGGAGCAGTCTGTCCGGCTGCGGATCCTTGGAGATGCGATGGCGGGACTGATCGGTGAAAAGGACCGTGATTTTGCATTGCGGCTGAATAAGATCACAGAGATCGAGCAGCAGCAGGCGATCATCCAGGAACTTGATAATGCGTCTTATTATATTGAGCGAAATGCCAATTCGAAAATGCTTTTTCACGCGCTGACCATAAAGGTCTACCATATTATCCGGGATAAAGTGGTGGTCGGGTAAGCCAGCAAGAAATATCGCAATGGACCAAAGGTCTGCAAAGAGCAATATGGATTTGGCCTGAGGATGACTTTCTGCGTGCCTTTGCGCGCTTTGCGATACTCTTACGCCGGTCAGACCTGTCCCGACTGCAATAATGCGGCGCCGATCTCAGCCTGTGATAAACTGGAAAGGTTTCACAATAAAATTGTATTTTCGGGCTAAGAGGTTAGGAGTGAGAGAGAAATGTGTTGATGAATGGATGCCTGATCTATTAAGAACTGAGTTGCGGGTTGTTTCTAATATATACTATATCTCTGCTGTCCGGCAAGCGGGCACGCAATTGAACACCTTCGCCGTCCGGGCGACGCTTCAGTCTTAATAGCATCTGTCAGCCTCCATAGTTTTTTAATTTATTAATAGTCAACAGAATGGGATGTACTAGTTGTGGTACCGCCACGGGCGGAAAACCAGGCGGTTGCAAAAGCAATGGAGGGTGCAGTACAGGTGGGTGTAACAGGATGAACACCTATGACTGGCTTCATAATTTGCCCATCGCCGACATAGACAGTAGTTGTAAGGTAATTGAGGTAAGTTTCAATAAAGGAACGCGTAAGGACTTTTTCCGCAATCCGACATTACAGCAATTTGAGAAAGGCGAAATGATCGCGGTGGAAGGGATCAGTGGTTTTGATGTTGGAGAAGTGTCACTGACCGGTGAGATCGTCCGCCTCCAGATGAAAAAACGGAATGCCCGCGAGGAAAATCCGGAAATGAAAAAAGTTTTGCGGATCGCTACCGATCGCGATATCGATATCATGAAGCAGAACAAGGCAAGGGAGCCGGAAGCCGTGATCCGCAGCCGCGCGATCGCTAAACAGCTAAAGCTCGACATGAAGATCAGCCAGGTAGAAATGCAGGCCGACGGAAGAAAAGCAACTTTTTTCTATATCGCAGATGGCCGTGTCGATTTCAGGGAACTGATCAAAGTATACGCTTCTGAATTTAAAGTGAAGGTCGAAATGCGCCAGATCGGCGCCCGCCAGGAAGCCGGCAAAGTTGGAGGGATCGGAAGTTGTGGACGTGAATTGTGTTGCAGTACATGGCTCACCGATTTCAAATCAGTCAATACCGCTGCGGCACGTTATCAGAACCTTTCCATCAATCAGACAAAACTCAGTGGTCAGTGCGGCAGGCTTAAATGCTGCCTGAACTACGAACTGGATACTTACCTGGACGCTTTACAGCATTTTCCGGATAACTGTGATCAGATCCAGGTGGCTAAAGGCAATGCCTACCTCATCAAAAAGGATATTTTCAAAAACCTGATGTGGTATACGCTGCCGGACAGCAATAAGCAATATCCGCTCACCATTGAGCGCGTGCTGAAGATCAAATCAATGAACAGGCAGGGTATGATCCCTGAGGAGCTTGAAGCAGTGGAGATCACCTCGCAGAAAGTAAAAGAAGTTGAACCTGAGTTTGTAGATGTAGTTGGCCAGATCAGTTTACGTAGTCTTGAAAAAGCAGATAAAAAACGTAAGCAACAGCATCAGCAGCAAAAAGGCCAGCAACAGCAACGCGGACCACAACAGGCCAGGCCACAACAGCCGGGCCAGCCACAGCAGAGACAGGGTGGCGGTCAGCAAAATAAACAAGCCGGCCAGGGGCAGCAAGGTCAGGGTCAGGCTGGCGGGCAGCAGCAAAAAGGTCAGCAGCCTCAACAACGCTCCCAGCAACCGCAGCGTCCACAACAGCAGCGGAGGCCGCAACAACAAGCCGGCCAGGGCCAGCAAGGCGGAGGTCAGCAGCAAAAAGGACAACAAGGTGGAAGTCAACAGGGCGGAGGTCAGCAACAACGACGGCCGCAGCCACCGAGAAATCCAACCCCGCCAAAACCGGGACAGGAACCGAAAAAAGATGAGTAACGATACAATGGAGGTGAGCAAATGCTCACCTTTTTTATTGATCAGCGCTGAATAAACGCCTGCGAAGTTTTTCGAAAAAACACAGCTGTTCGACGTTTTTTCATCAGAATATTCTGGCGAAAAATCCGATGTTTTTCAAATAGTACCAGCCACATTGTTAAGGTAAATAATCCCGGGAGCGGCGGTTGTCTGATAGAACAAATAAGGTCAACGGTGAAACCGGAATCCGGGATGTACGTTTTTCAACGCTGACGCGCAAAGGCTGTATAACAATAAAAGGGCACGCTGGTGCCCTTTTGTCTTTTATTTCATGTAGATCATCTATCAATTCATTCCAACCGCTTTATAGATCGCATCCTGGATCTTAGACCTCACCAGCAATGTCGATAATTTCGAATTCTCCCTTGTAGGATAGACCCGGTTCGAAAGGAAGATATAGATCAGGTTGTTCTTCGGATCAGTCCACACACAGGTACCTGTATATCCTGTATGCCCGAATGTTTGCGCTGAAGCCAGCGAAGATGGGTAAGGTTCTTTTCTTGTTGCGTTATCTTTCTCCGGCTTATCATAGCCATATCCGCGACGGCTGAATTTACTTTGATAACCGGTGAATAAACGGATCGTTTCAAGATCCAGGAAGCGTTTGCCATTCAACTCACCTCCATTGAGCAACATCTGATACAACTTCCCCAGGTCATACGCATCGGAGAAAAGGCCTGCGTGCCCAGCCACACCACCAAACATAGATGCTCCTTCATCATGCACATCTCCTGTCAGCAACTGCTGGCGGAAAAAATTATCGTTCTCTGTTGGAACGACATTCTCTTTAGGAAAACGGGTGAGCGGCAGAAAGCCGGTAGTTGCCATATTCATCTTTGCGTAAAAGCTATCGTGCATGTATTTATCAAGAGGCATCTTTGTAACTGCTTCAACGATCTCTCCAAGAAAAATAAAGTCGAGGTCACTATACACATATGCATTCTTTGCACCGAGCCTGCTGTCGACGATCCGCTTGTGTAATGTATCGCGCCAGTCTTTCCGGATATACATGCCGCTTGCAACGCGCAGCGGAAATTCAGGTGAATAAGCCGTTGCATATATTGATGGATTGGGTAAACCGGAAGCAGTAAGCGTTTCCTTATAGAACTGTATGAAAGGGATCAATCCGGCCTGGTGCAGTAATATGTCTTTTACAAGCAGGTTTGCCTTGTTTGTGCCTTTCAGGTATGGCAGATAAGCACTGATTTTTTTATCGAGTCCGATCTTATCTTCTTCATACAATTTCATTACCGCAACGGTGGTGGCGGAGATTTTGGTCACAGACGCAAGATCATAGATACTTTCCAGCGTCACCGGTTCAGACGGTTCATATTTGTACTGACCGAATGCTTTGTGATAAACGATCTTTCCGTCTTTTGCAGCCAGGATCACACAACCCGGAAAAGCCTGTTTGGCAATCGCGTCTGTGGCAATCGAATCAACTGCACTGAATTTTGATTCTCCTACAGGAAACAAGTTCATTTTACCCAATGGGAACTTCAGGCCTTCACCATACTTGAAATTACAAACGCGAACGGGTAATGTTCCTTCAGAAACGAATTGTCCCTGCAGCCAGTCAGCCGCGGTATTTTGAAAAATATCGTCGTTCTCATTGCAGGCAACGAGAGATTGTGCCGCGCAGAAATTCGCCATCGACAATACGTTGCCAAACACCATCGTGATCGCATTTCCCGCATTCAGCTGATTCCATACACTGATCGCTTCTTTGCTGATACCATAATTGTTTGAACGGCCAAGGCTGATCCCGTGAATTCCCAATACCACTGCATCATATTTTCCTTCATAGATCGCCTTTACGAGAGCTCCACCTTTGGATGTTCCATCTTTATAAGAATAAAAATAGGTGTCTGCACCAAGATCCTCTTTTAATCTCTTTCCGAAAGCATTCAGCTCTGTTGTACCAAAACCAACATACGCGATCTTTTTTTCCCGGCTGAGTGGGAGGCTGAGGTATTCTTTGCGGAATCCGAGCGGATTAACCATTCGAACCCAGGTCAATGCTTTTCTTGACACCTCTTTCCTGATCTCATCCGTTTTCGAATTGATATCATTTACCAGGTTATTGGTGTCAATGGCTTTGATATTTGCCATCCCGAGCTTGTACTTCTCCACCAGCACTTTCCTGCATTTGGCATTGATCTCATCCCAGGTAAGCTTTTTCTCTGTGATCGCTTTCTTCACCGCATCGATCGTTTCAGGAACACTTGCAGGTAAACAAAGCATATCATTTCCAGCGATCAGTGCTTCAACCGAGATCGTTCCGCCGGGGAAGAATTTTGCCACGCCTTTCATCTCTAACGCATCGGTGAAAGTAAGTCCTTCATAACCCAGATCCTTTCTCAGGATACCGGTGATGCTTGCTTTCGAAATGGATGTTGCCCTGTTTGCCGTTTTATCGATAGAAGGAATGAACAGGTGGGCGACCATCATACTGCCAACACCAGCTTCGATCATTGCGCGGAAGGGCACCAGCTCCATTGAATCCAGCTGGCTGCGTACTTTCTTGATCACAGGAAGATCAAAATGCGAATCAACATCTACGTCACCATGACCGGGAAAGTGCTTCGCGCAAGCCATGATGCCCGCGTCCTGCATGCCACGCATATAGCTAACACCAAAACGGGATACTTTGTATTTGTCTTCACCAAATGAACGGTAACCGATCACCGGGTTGTTTGGATTATTGTTTATATCAACAACAGGTGCATAGTTCACATGCACGCCCAGGCGTTTGCATTGTTCGCCAACAGCGATGCCCATCTTGTATACAAGGGCTGTGTCCTGCATTGCCCCCAGCGTGATCTGGTAAGGAAAACGGGTTACACTATCGAGGCGCATGCCCAATCCATATTCACCATCAATGGTCACCATGATCGGTGTTTTCGCCAGGCTCTGGTAAAGATTGGTCAGGTTAGCCTGCCGCACGGGACCACCCTGGAAAAAACAAAGTGCTCCAACATTGTATTGCGTGATATCGTTTTTGACTTTTGCTACGTGATCTGCTCCAAGATTGGAGTGCGCCCTGATCACGATCAGCTGCGCAATGCGCTGTTCCTCCGTCAGACTTTTAAAAACACTGTCTACCCATTCCTGCTGGCCAAGCGAACTTGAACGCTGTGCATCGGCGAAAAACGGAGTCGTCATCATTAGGGCAAGTAAGAGCCGGTACTTCCTCATCATATTAAAATTAATCGTCAGCATTAATAGCGATAAAATTAGCCCTTTTGATGCGATTACGGCCTTAATAGTTGCTTAAATATTCGATGGCGGATGACCGATGGCGGATGGCCGGGCTTCCCCTTTCGATAGAGTTTCTGCAGAATAGTCATGCTGATATCAGAAACCACGCATGCTGTTTTTCATTATTGAACTGCCCGGCCATCCGCCATCGGTCATCGGCCATCTAATTAAGCCTCTTCACTAAACGGCATTGGCATCAAATCGCTATTTTTGACGCCGGAGAAAACAAATCGTGCCAGATAAGATATTTTTATTACCAGATAATATAGCCAACCAGATCGCGGCAGGCGAGGTGATACAACGCCCTGCCAGCGCGGTAAAGGAGTTGATGGAGAACGCTGTGGATGCAGGCGCTACGGCGATTCATCTCATATTGGCGGATGCAGGAAAATCATTGATCCAGGTAATCGACAATGGTGGGGGAATGAGTGAGACCGATGCGCGTATGTGCTTTGAACGCCATGCCACGTCCAAGATCAAAAGTATTGACGACCTGTTCCATATCCGCACCATGGGATTCCGCGGAGAAGCACTTGCATCGATCGCAGCTGTTGCCCAGGTTGAATTGAAGTCCAAACGCGCCGATGATGAAGCGGGCGTTTATATCGAAGTAGAGAACAGCGTTGTAAAAAAGCAGGAACCGATCGCCACACCAACCGGCACCAGCATCGCCATGAAGAACCTGTTCTTCAACGTGCCCGCAAGAAGAAACTTCCTGAAAAGTAATGCAGCTGAAATGCGGCATATCGTGGATGAATTCACCCGCGTTGCCATGTCATTTCCGCATATTCTTTTCACTCTTACCAACAACGGACAACAATTGTTTCACCTCGAAGCAGGAAGCCTGAAACAACGGATCATCCAGTTACTGGGTAACAATTACAATACAAAGCTTGTTGCCGTAAAAGAAGAAACAGACTACATGAACGTCTCCGGTTTTGTCGGCAAGCCTGAAACTGCCAAGAAAACCCGTGGAGATCAGTATTTCTTTGTCAATAACCGTTTTATCAAAAGTGGCTACCTGAATCATGCAGTGATGAATGCTTACCAGGAAATGATCCCAGGTGATAGTTTTCCTATGTACGTATTGTTCATCGACCTGGATCCCACGCAGGTGGATGTGAATGTGCATCCGACAAAACAGGAGATCAAGTTTGAAGATGAAAAGATCGTGTACGCGTTTATACAGGCAGCTGTTAAGCACGCGTTGGCTCAATTCAGTGTAACCCCTACACTCGATTTTGAGCTTGATGCCTCTATCCAGCAACTTTCTTCGATTCAGCAACCCTTTACGGAAGAAAGGAAAACAGCCGTGTCATCTTCTTCCCTCTTCAAAGGTTTCACGCAGAAGCACCAGGCTCATTTTATCGAGGCATCACAACAAAAACAGGAACTGAAACACTGGAAAGACTTTTATGCGCCACTGCCGGATACACCTGCAGAAGAAACACCTGCCCTTCATCCGGTTGATCCGCGCGTAAAACGCTTTGAAGAAGTTGACCTTGCCCAGATCCTGAACAGTTATATCACCGTTCCCTCAGGCAACGGATTTATGCTGGTCCATCAGCAAGCTGCACATGAACGCATTTTATATGAACAGCTGGTTACTGCCAGCCACGGAAAGTCCATTCCCAGCCAGCAAAGCATGTTCCCTTCAACGCTGGAACTGACGCCGGCCGATGCTGTTATTCTGGAAGAACTGATGCCCGACCTTCAACAGCTCGGATACCAGATCGAGCCATTCGGAAAAAATACGTTTGTAATACAAGGCACCCCGGCTGATGTAGAGGCAGGCCATGAAAAACATATCATCGATATTCTTATAGAGCAATACAAGCACTTCAGCAACGAAGTAAAATTTTCCAAACGCGAAAAACTGATCCGTTCACTTGCAAAACAACAAGCCGTAAAAACCGGCACAAGACTTACTGAAAGAGAACAACGCCAACTGATCACAGATCTGTTCAGTTGCGAACAACCGAATATGTCTCCCGACGGTAACCCAACTTATCTTGAATTCCGGCAGGACCAGCTGGAGAGGATGTTCCGGG
>JBEVKW010000500.1:0-28840 GCA_040509495.1 Chitinophagaceae bacterium
GACTGATCTGCGCATCTGCGCCGCTATCTGCGCTGATCTGCGGGAACCTTACGATCTCCGAAGCTTCATTTTTTGGCTTCGATCAGTTTCTTTATTACCGGGACGGTTTTATCAGTTACATTCCAACCCGCAACTTCCCGGTCCACCAGGTCTTTGTGTTTCTTCCGGATATCGCGCAGCGCATTGCCAACGGATTTTACCAGGTACTCCGTTTCGCCAGCATTGAACCTTAGTTTTGAGATGAGGCGGATCGCTATCTCCGGATTTTCTTTGAAGAAAGGCCGGCCGGTCCAGATCCGGAGGCCTTCCACCACCGCCCTTCTGACGTTCGGATCTTTTGCCGAAAGCCATTTCTTAATGTATGGCAAAGATTCCTTGTATCCTTTAGACTGGCAATAATGATCAAATGCCTTGGCCAGCATTTCCTGCACACGCCAGTTATCGTCGGCCGCCACTTTTGTTTCGAGCATCTTCAAGGCCTTCGCATTAACGGTGGAAAGCTGCCCCAAAAGATAGGTTGCCAGCATTCTTACCTGGTAAGTATCATCTTTCAGGTATGTGGTTGCGAGGGCAAAATGATCGGCAGAAGCGTCGGCCAGTATGCTGTCACCCGCAGCACAGATATGTTGGAATCCGTGTTCGATACTTTTAATGTGATCAATTATTTCGTTCAACTGATCGCTGGTATGGCTCATTGATCATGTTTTGAGTTCAAACACGAACTTAGTTAATATCTGCTGCGGACTTTATGACTTTGATCAGGGTTGACCGGGATAATGGAGGATAAACCCATGGACCAATGACGCAGTCCGGCGAATCCGATAGCGGCATGAAGAAGCAAATAGCAGAGGGCTCGGCCATTGCAGACCACTGCTGCTTTCTGTTGACCGTCAAACGAACCACACTAAGATCGGCCGGCAATCGCAGATCGCAAACAATCTGCCAGCGATAGATCATGTCGATCAGATAGAAATCCGCTTTGCCGCATAGATCATACCGGTTGCCCGGTCCTGGAGGAAGCCGATCAGTTCCCACTCATTAGTATTGAAGTCCCGTGGCAATTTTAATTGGAACTGATTCTTTGGAGCAATATCGATATCAAAACTGTGCAGCCTCCGAACAATTTGCCCGTGAGCTAGCGTTCTTCCTTTATTCTCGCCGGCCTTTACTCCGCTCGTCGCATGCTTCTGCACTACGGCGATCATCAGCTTAAGATGATTCCTCCTGCCTTCAACCTGGTAACTGGCTTTCAACGAATCATTACCTATTGATGCGGTAACGGAGAGGGAACTAGCCGAAGATCTTGCCAGCGCTTTGCTGATCGCGATATCAGCTGCCTCCGCATCTGATCCTACAAACTCGGTTGTGCCATTTACGATCACCTGTGGTGTATATACCTGGTCTGCAAATCTGCGACTGTATTGGTATTGCCTCTCTGTAAAAGCGGGATCACTAAAAACATCTTTCCAGCCGTTCCGGTCCCAATAATCAACATGATAGGTAAGTACATACACCGGCTTGTCTCCTGCAGACTGCTGTATCCGGTTCATCAGTTCATCTGCAGGCGGGCAACTGGAACACCCTTCGGAAGTAAAAAGCTCGAGGAGGGCAAAGCCGGGTTCAGGAAAAGCCGGGATTGCTTCGGATGTATCAGTTTTGTTAGCGAATAAAAGGCCCGTTAATATCAACGATGTGATAACAATGATAAAGGGAATTCTGAATAGTTTCATGTTGCTGAATTTATTTGACACAAAACTATTTATGCGGGACGGTTCCGATCGGGTTGAATCCCGTGTAGTGGACATATCGGTCCTTCAAGGGGAAATAGGGGTGGATGAAATTCAACGGAAAAATGGTTCCCGCAGATGAACGCAGATAAGAAAACCGCAGATGCGCGGATAAAGTCTGTTCGTAAGAGAACTATCTGCGCATCTGCGGTTTTCTTATTCGCGTAATCTGCGGGAGCCTACGCCACTCAGCGGCCAAAATAATCAACACTTCATTTATCTGTCTTCCATCCATGACAGAAAACTTTGTGACTTCTCTTTATTGATCAGTAAAACGTCCGGAGTCTCCACCGTCAGTTTCACAAATAACTTCCGGAGGAAATAATGCTCCACATCCCTGATCGCTTTGAAATTTACAAGGTATTGCCGGTTAACACGGAAAAACTGTTTGGATGAAACCAATGCCGTGATCTGATCAAGCGACTGACTGATCGCAAATTTTTGTTTGTCGAAACACTGGATCCATGTCCCTTCATTTTTTACATAGAAGAAAGCAATATCTTCCGTTTGCACAGTGGTATATTTCTGATTATGAAAAACAAGAAAGCTCGTTTTGCCGGAGGGTGTATTCAGTTTCGCCAGAAGACCATTCAGATCAGGCACCACCTGTTGCTGGAAAAAGTTCTTCAACTCATCTACTTTACTGAAGGCGTCGGCAATATCCTTTTCTGAAAATGGCTTCAACACATAGTCCACACCATTTCGTTTGAAAGCTTCCAGTGAATATTCATCGAAGGCAGTGCAAAAGATCACGGGGCAGTTGATCTTAACAGATTTGAAGATCTCGAAAGAAAGTCCATCTGCCAACTGAATATCCATGAAGATCAGATCGGGCTGTGAAGACAGCAAAGCCTCAACAGATTTCTCCACACTTTGATACTGGCCAGTGATCTTCGCAGCAGGGCGGAGCTTCAATATCATACTCTCTAAAGACCGTGCTGTTTTAAGTTCGTCTTCAATGATGACTATGTTCATAAATTACAGGAAGTTTGATTTGAAAAATATTGCCGTCGTTCAGTACCTCCACCTGCCGGCTCAATAAATGATCATATCGTAGTTGTATATTCTTCAGGCCCACGCCAAGCGAATTACCCTCACCCGATCTCAAACGGATCCTGTTCGCCATCACAATTTTATCCGCTTCGTTATACAACCGGATCTCCAGTGGTTTATCCAGCGACACTACGTTATGCTTAATGCAGTTCTCCACGAGCAATTGCAGGGTGAAGGGAGGAATCAGTGTATCCATTACTGTTTCGTCGAGATCATTCTGAAACCTGAATCCACCTTCAAACCTTGCCGTCTGTAAAAATAAATAGGCTTTAACGATCTCCATTTCTTCACGAACAGGTATCAGGTCCAGCTTACGGCTTTCGAGAGTGAACCTGTAAAAATTGGACAGCTTAAGAATAAAATCAACACTGTCCTTATCGCTTGTTTCAACCATTGCCTTCAGCGTATTCAGGCTATTGAATAAGAAATGAGGATTCACCTGTTGCTTAAGCAGTTCATACTGCGCACCAAGATTATCACTCCTCATCCGCTCCAGTTCCATATTGACTGTTTGGTTCTCATAGTTCTGTTGCACGAGATGAAGGAACATATAGAACACAAGATTGATCAGAATTCCCCGTACCTCCACCATCAGCATCACCGGACCAAAATTTATGTGCGACAGTATCAATTGCTGGATCCATGCCAGGGCGAACATCACCACCATACCGAACAACAAACTTTTGAACAGGCGGGAGTACGATATGGTTTGCCTTGTTTTGCCATCCGGCTGCCTTGCCAGAATGAAAATATTGAAATACCACATCACCAGTGCAAATGCGGTGGTAATCCCTGCATTCACAGCGGCCTCCAATAGATTAAAATGAAGAGCGGCTATTTGGGGAACGGATGATAATAATCCGATAAAGACTGAGCTACCCCAGATAATTCCCGGGGAGATCTTTATCGTTCTAATGATACCATTTTCATTCATTTTATTTCCGTTGAAGTCATTCATTTTGCACTCAAATATAAGCGGCATTCATGCGTTTCTTTCATCGCCGTTAACTTAAGGCCTGGGTAGCCCAGGAGGAAGCGGTCACTTGTTTGACATCGATATCGCTTCCAGCACAGCGGCTGCAAATGCTGCCGGTACTTCCTGCGGCGGATTATGACCCACTCCTCCCGTCAACGTGATATGCTTGTACGGCCCCTTGAAACGCAGCGCATAGTCCGCGGGATTGGGATGCGGAGCTCCATTAGCATCCCCTTCAATAGTGATCGCTGGCACCTGGATATCCGGGAAGGCAGCCAGCTTCCTTTCATACACATCGTATTTACTTTCTCCATCAGCCAGTCCAAGCCGCCAACGGTAGTTACTGATCACAATCTCTGCATGATCGGGATTTGCCAGCGACGCGGCAGAGCGGTTGAACGTGGCATCATCAAAACTCCATTTCGGAGAAGCCGTTTGCCAGATCAGTTTTGCAAATTCATTGCGATTCTCCATATATCCTTTATAGCCCCGCTCTGTGGCGAAATAATACTGATACCACCAGCTCAACTCCGCCTTTGGCGAAAGGGGTTTCTGATTGGCTTGCTGACTGCCGATCAGGTAACCACTCACAGCTATCAGCGCCTGGCATCTCTCCGGCCATAAAGCAGCAATGATATTGGCTGTTCTGGCGCCCCAGTCAAACCCGCCAATCACTGCGCTGCGGATCTTCAACGCATCCATCAGCTCAATGATATCCGCCGCGATGGCCGATTGTTGCCCATTGCGCGGAGTATCTTCTGAAAGGAAAGTAGTGGTGCCATGCCCCCGCAAATGAGGAACAATAACGCGGAACCCCTGGGCGGCCAGTAATGATGATACATCGGTATAACTGTGGATATCATACGGCCAGCCATGAAGAAGTATGATAACAGCTCCGTCGGCAGGGCCTTCTTCTGCATACCCGATGTCCAGTATCGAAGTTTTTACCTGTTTTATACTGGCGAACTCCCTCAAGACGGGAAGCGTCTTTATATCCTTTTGCGTTTGTATTTCGTACGACGCATGCAATGCTTTAACTCCCAGCAATTGCGTTGAAGCTGCACCGAGGGCCGCGAGACTTAAAAACCGGCGGCGGTTAAAAATGTTCTGCATATCCATGTCTTTAAAAAATGATTGATTTGTTTTTGCTAACCTGCGATCAGCGTGATAAAACAAATGTAGTCATGCCTTAACCCTATGGAATGAACTGATCTGCCGGAACGGACAAATAAAGGCGCTGACAAGCCAATCAGGAAGGTGAACCAGCCAGCCGATGTAAGATCATCACATTATTTTTTTGCCGCACGCATGGTCTTCTTAATTCTTTCCCGATGCATTTTACCCCAGATGATCATCTCAAGGATGATCGCGCCGAAGGATAAGCAATAGTCAGTCTCCGAATATTCGACGGTAACAGTCGTATCTTCTGTAACAGTCCGCCTGATCAACTGATTCGCCTCCATATCTTTTAACTCACGGGAAAGCATCCGCGTGGTTAACCCGGGAATGCTTCGCTGGATATCCCTGAAACGCCTGTTGCCTGTACAGATAGAGTTGATGATCAGCAAGCGCCATTTGCCGCCGATGGCATATATCGTATCCTGCAAAGCCTGCACTTCTTCTTTCTGGTTTCGCGGGTTAGATAAAACGATGCCTGCTTTTCTGATTTGATCTTCTGTCATTGCCATAATTAGAATATCTGTTGACTACTAAGTTATCGGATTTGTTCTTCAAACGGGAATGCGCAGGCATTTACCGCCTGCGCATGTCTGCGTTCCAGAAGATTTGCAGATGGCCGCGATTTGTTACAGGCTCATGCCTCCATCGATCACCACCTCGGCTCCCGTGATAAAGCTTGCATTGTCTCCGGAGAAATAGCTGACCAGTTTGGCCACATCTTCCGCGTTACCGATCTTCTTCAGCGGGATCCGGTCGATCATCCAGTCGTCCAGGCCCTTCCTTGAAACTTCGTCCAACCCGAGTTTGTTAAGGATCTCTGTTTGCGTAGGCCCGGGGCTCACTGCATTCACACGGATCTTTCGCGGAGCCAGTTCTTTTGCTGCGATCTTCATTACCGCATTCAGTGCCGCTTTGCTGGATGAATAGATCGAGGCATTCATACCATTCATACTTGCCACATTGGAAGAAAGGAACACGACGGATCCGCCATCATTGATCAAGGGAATGAATCTGCTCAGTGTAAAAAAAGCTCCCTTGAAATTCACATCCATCACATAGTCGAAATCAGCTTCAGCCGCACCTTCGATGCCTGCACCTCCCAGTACTCCGGCATTGATGAACAGTATATCGATCCTGCCAAACTTCTCTTTCACCTGGCCCGCCAACTGCTCAATAGCGCTAACCTTTCCCTGGTCCGCAACAAAACCTGTTGCGCCTATTTCTTCCGCAGCTTGCCTCACTGCTTCTTCACGCCTCCCGGTAACGATCACTTCCGCTCCCTGCGCTCTTAGCTCTTTGGCCGCTGCATATCCAATACCACTATTACCTCCTGTTACCAGCGCGATCTTTCCATTTAATGTTTTCATTGTTCTTCTTATTGATTTTTGTAAAGGTAGAAACGGGATGGTATCACTTTTATACCAGTATCATCGATGATACCAATGTGGTGGTTGTTATTTTTTTATAATGCCAGGCGTAAGATTCCCGCGGATCAATTTACGCCCTCTATCTAACCACTAAGCCTGTCACGGATGAACCGCAGCAGACTGACCCGTCATGAACCTGATACGGGAAGTCTCATCAACCCCTTCAGTCATCAACTTCCCATTCCCGCCCCGCCGCATATAATTAAAGCCAACCACTCCTTCTTCCGTAACAACAGCGGTTGCAGACTCAACGCTTAAGATAGCTCCATTCATGTTGGTTCCATACCAGTGTGGCATGGGTCTTTGATCGGAAGTCACCATCACAAACTTTTCTCCTGCCTGGTGTTCTCTTCGAACATTCCCGGCAAAAGCAGCCGCCAGTTGATTTCCATAAATGACCGAGATCGTTTTGTTCTTGTTATTGATCAGCGAGGTAATTACCTGCATGCCGTTCTCCTGATGCAGGTATTCAGCAGCAAGAACAGGCCGGGCTTTTGGTTTGCACGATAACATGACAAGCACTAGGGTTAAAGCAGAAAATATTTTATTCATGATCGTTAACTTATTTAGTAGGAATGTTGAATACAAAATCATTGTCGGGAACGAGCAGCCGGTGACAGTTGATACAGGTTGTTTGGAAAATGGCAGAAGCCCCGAATGGTTTAAGCTGAAGGCCATCGAACTTTGCAAAGCCCCAGCCTTCTGTGGAAGAGAACCGTTTACTATCCTTGATCATCAGCTGAACGTTCTGAAAATTTCCGGGAAACACATTACCTAAGCTATCCTCGCGCTGCTTACCCCATACTACTTTGACGATTTGCGCGCCGTCCGGGAAAGGCAATTTATTTGCTGCAATGGCATTCACCATAATATCATTCCCGTAAACAATTCTCATGCTCCCTCCGTCATATTTATCCGTAGTACTGATGATCTTCCAGTTTTTGTAGTCGTCTGAATAAGCGATCCCGTTTGCCGATACCGGAACGGCTTTCATTAACTGTTGGATCTGGCTATCAGGCAAGGCTCTGGCAATGGCCATCGTGTCCACTTTATGCCTGCCCGGAAGTGTGTTGACGTATCGTTTCAGGATCTCCAGCTCTGTAGTGGAGACAGCTGCTTCAGGATGCATTCGCAGGTATCGCGGCAAAGGCATTTTCTTTTCCTCGATGGCATTCACCATTTCCCATAGCAACAGCTCACGCACAGCTGGCGGATTTCTTTCCCATTCAGAAAAGTTGAACCGCGACCGCCCTTCGTTGATATCATGCGAAACCAGGTATGACACCGGTGCGATCCGGTCAAACCATTCCACCGAAGAATTATTCGAATGACAATCGAAACAGGCCCTCTTTAATATCGCCATTACATCAGCAGGCAAAGCTATTTCGCTGGTTGAAGGCGGATTCTTTATAGATGGAGAAGTAAACTGAATGCCGGCCAGGATGAATAAAATGGCGCAGAAGACCACAACCAGCTTTTTCTTTTTTACGGTTAGCCCTGACTTTTTCATGTTCGTGTGATCACTATTTTATTGAATGATCAGCATAAAACTATGCGTATGAATCACAAAAATTGACAGTGATCTGGCGAGCCGGACAAATCACGGGCTGAAATGGACATTCAAACCTGCAACAGTATTGAGTTACCCCACAAAGCTTCGCTTTATATAAATGTCGATCAAAGATGAAAGCTGACCCTGCAATTCGATCAACAAAAAACATATCAGCAACGGCCCTGACGGATGAAGTGTCTGCCTCACCGTCACAATTGTCCGGGTCAGGTAGTTTGCCCTGTTCTCCTGTTTTTCTTTATCGCAGTTTTACACCATCATCTTAAAAACAAACAACATGACAATCAAAACAACAAAAGCAATTTACTGGATCAGCGCGGCACTCATCTCACTATGGTTTGGAGCAAGCGGCTTTTTCGATTTAACAACAAATCCGATCGTGTGGGAGATCACGGTACAATTGGGTTACCCGGCACACTTCATCTATATCCTTGGCGTGGCCAAGTTAACAGGTATAGTGGTATTGCTAACGCCAAATAAATTCTTACGACTGAAGGAATGGGTATTCGCGGGCATTTTCTTTGATATCATCTTTGCCTTCTTCTCCAAACTCGCCGTACTTGGAGTGGCGGCAACAGGAGATGCGGTCATTGCGTTCATCATAGCCAGCACAGCGTACCTGATGTTCCGTAAACTTTACCCCGCCAACTATGGTAAATTACAGGAAGGAAAACGGGTGATCACGAATAGCGGCGTTGCCCGGACAGCGTAAAGCGCTGAACATAACCGGATAGGTTTCGCGTTAGTTTCCCCATTGATGTATTGCATACCATTTCCTGTTACTCAACCAATACAGGCTGAAGTAACAGGAAATGTTTGTTGATTGGAATAGATACCTCGCGTATATCTTCATTACCCTTCCCTGCTCTACTTTCCTATCTTCTCCCTGATCTGGGCCGGGTATCGTTCACCTGAAATTTTGATGACCGACAATGCGGCAGCCATCTCCTGTAATTCATCAGCCGACAGTGAAACATTTACGCTTCCGGTATTCTCCTGCAAACGATGCAGCCTGGACGTGCCGGGTATGGGAACAATGAACGACTTTTGGGCCAACAGCCACGCCAACGCGATCTGTGCCGGTGTAGTTTTTTTTCTTCCCGCTATTTCAAGCACAAGATCAACCAGTTCCTGGTTTGCCTCCCTGTTCTCTTTACTGAACCGCGGCAGCATGTTCCTGGCATCAGATTTATTAAATTCCGTGTCGGCGTTAATAGTGCCGGTCAGATAGCCTTTACCCAGCGGACTGAATGATACGAAGCCGATCCCTAATTCTTCCAGTGTGGGAATAATGTTTGTTTCCGGTTCACGGAAAAACAACGAGTATTCGCTTTGTAATGCGGTGACCGGTAAAACTGCATGCGCCCTTCGGATCGTCTGCGCATCCGCCTCGCTCAAGCCAAAGTGTTTCACCTTTCCCTGTACGATCAACTCTTGTACCGCGCCGGCAACTTCTTCAATAGGTACAGCAGGATCAACACGATGCTGGTAGAAGAGATCTATGCGATCAGTGCGGAGTTTTTTTAAAGAAGCATCTGCCGTAGCCCTGATCGTTTCCGGACGGCTATCCAAACCCAATTGGACATTTCCTTCTCTGAATCCAAACTTGCTGGCGATGACAACTTCCTTGCGAAATGGCGCCAATGCCTCTCCCACCAATTCTTCATTAGTTCCGTAAGCCTGTGCAGTATCAAAAAATGTAACGCCCTGCTCGAACGCCTCACGTATCAATTGGATCGATTGTTCCCTGGGTGGTGCATCCGGAAAGCTCAGCCCCATACACCCGAATCCGATCGCAGACACTTTCAGTCCGCTGTTGCCTAATGTTCTTGATTTCATTTGTATTGATTTAAGTCCCACAAAGGTTGATCAATAACTCAGGAAATCATTTGCCATATGGCAAAAAGCGTTCTACCGGATATTTTTCCTGATCCGGCTTAATGATGATTGTGTAATGCCAAGGTAAGAAGCGATGTACGCTAATGGCACACGATTTAGTAAGGCGGGATACTTGTTAATGAAATCCAGGTAACGCTCGGTCGCGTCCTGAGAGATCAGTTCACTTCTTCGCTCAATTTTTTCCCGATGCGTTTTGGCGGTTATTTTCTGAACAATATTCTCCCATCCGATGATCGTATCGTTGATCTCTTTCCAGTCTTTTTTAGAGAATACCACCAGGTGGCAGTCAGTAACAGCCTGCAAATAAACTGACGGAATATAATGCTCATCAAGATCATCACCGGCAAGGATAAGATGATTTTCGTCAATGAAATAACGGGTGATCTCTTCTGCTTTATTATTGTAATAACAAATGCGGATCACACCTTCTGTTAAAAATCCTATCTGCCTCACCATTTTTCCGGCTTCCCAGAAATAATCGTCTTCCGACAATTTTAAAGAGGTGGCCTTTTTGCTGATGAGATCTATCTGTTGTTGGTTCAGGCTGCCGAATTGAAGTAAATAGGATAAAAACTCTTGCATAAGGCAAAACTACTGTTTGTAATTGACCTGCTATTTGTCAAATGGCAAATAGTGGTGACGGTGTATTCATATTCTCTCCGGTTTGGGATTTATTCAAGCATGGATTGCGTAGGTTCCCGCAGATCACGCAGATCTATCCTCACAATTAACGCCCTTTCCTTTACCAAAGCCTTTCCCTATTGTGAAGACAGATCTGCGTGGTCTGCGCGAACCCGGTATTTCGATCAGTTGAACGACTGCCTGAATTGCAGCGGCGCCATCCCGGTTTTGCTTTTGAATAACTTACTGAACGATTGCGAGTGTTCAAATCCCAATTCATACGCGATCTCGCTCACCGACAGATCCGTTACAGAAAGTTTTTCTTTTGCTTTTTCGATCAGCTTCTCATGAATGATCTGCTGTGTCGTTTGCCCCGTATGCTGCTTCAGCAAACTGCCAAGATATTTGACCGAAAGATGAAGCTTGTCCGCAACATACTGAACCGTAGGAAGACCACTTGACTGCACATCTTCATTACTGAAATAGTTCGATAATACCTCTTCCAGGCGTATAAGGATCTTACTATTGCTGATCTTCCGGGTGATGAACTGGCGCTCATAAAAACGCGTTGCATAAGTGAACAACAATTCCAATTGTGCGATGATCACCTGCTGACTGAATTTATCGATATTTGAATGATACTCCTGCCTGATATTCTCCACGATCCTGTTGATCAGACTCTCTTCCTTGTCCGAAAGAAAAAGAGCTTCATGCGTGGCATAACCAAAATATTCATACTGTTTGATGCTCTTCGCCAGCGGTGTGCCCCATAAAAAATCCGGATGTATGAATAACATCCATCCTTCAAGGTTATGCGGAACACCATTGTCTTCTCCTCTTAATACCTGCCCCGGCGCCATGAACCCCATCAGTCCCTCATCAAAATCGTATTGCTGCTGACCATAAAAGAGTTTATCACATCCCCTTTTCATTGAGACTACATAAAAGTCAAACGTAACAGCCGGGATATCCGGATGATTTTTCAAGCCTTTGAGATCCACGATCCCCACGAGCGGGTGATGCGGCTTGGGGAGGTCCATCAGGCGATGAACTTCCGTTATCGACTTTATCCTGTAAGGCTTACTCATGATGTAAATTTAAAATTAAAAGGATATTTCAACCAGATCAATAACAGCGGCATAGCCAGGAATGGAATTTCTATCAATGCCATTTTATGATCCCCCGCTTTTAATGACAAAGCCATTATCAGCAATATGGTGATCGCATTCAGCAGATTGCTGATAAAAAATGTCTGGGGAAATAAAAGCATCAGCCCGGTGATGATGGAAAAGACGCCGAAATAAGGCATTACTGATCTTGATACACCAAGATTGGCCATCATCTTCGCCTGTTCCGCATTAGCAGGTTGAAACGCATCCCAACCATGTTTCAGGCTAAGTGCCAGAGAAATGATCAGCAACGCCGAACCAATTATCGTTTTTATCATTGTATCCAGTATTTGGTGAAGAATTCATTTCAAATTTACTCGATGACCATTAATGCACCGAATACATCACAATCCCGTTGTTATTGATCCGGTAGCGAATGCTTCCGTACGAAGCACGCATCAGGTATTTAATCCCGGGTCAATGTCATCGAAAGAGCAAAGTCATTTATTCTTTTGTTGTTCCCTGAACTTTTGAAATTCCCTGTGCCCGAGCCTGATCAAAAGGCCTGGGGCGATCCTGCTCGCCGCTTTGATGATCCTTATCAGGAATGGCCTGATCTCCGCTTGATTTTTGCGCATCCCTTTAACGGCAATGTTCACCATTTTATCTGCATTGATCATCATACCCGGGTTGGGTTGTACCACCCAATCATTCTGCAGGTTGGTATTGACGCCTGGAGGTATCAATTCCATCACTTGCACATTCGTCTTTTCCAGCTGCAGTCGCAATGCCTGTGTATACGCACGTACACCGGCTTTTGCGGCACTGTAAACCGGGGCGGAGGAGTATGGCATAAAAGCGATGCCAGAAGACACATTGATGATCGCAGCGTTTTGCCGGGTAAGGAGATGCGGTAAAAACTGGTGCACCATCTGAATGGTCCCGGACAGGTTGATCCCGATCTCGCGGGTAATATCTTCGAGGTCGATCGACGCATCCTGCAGATCGATGAGGCGCATCACGCCTGCGTTGTTGATGAGGATATTCAGCCCGGGAAACTGCCGTGTAACACTGTTATACAGGTCCTCAATATCGTCCGGGCTGCTCACATCACTTCTAAAAGTGTGGATGGAAGGAAACTTTTCCTTTGCCTCTTTCAACATCTCAGGGTTACGACCGGTAATGATAACGGTGGCTCCGATCGCGGTAAGTTGGTTAACGAGTTCCAAACCAATGCCGCTAGACCCGCCGGTGATCAGGATCGTGCTGTTTTTTAAGTCCATGTTTCAAACTTTTGATACAGCAAAGCTCCTCCCGATCACGGAAAAGAATGTAGCCGGAAATCGGAATATTGTAGCTAAAAGGTTGTTTAGCGGCCAGATGACCGGCAGATTGACTTTCAAAAAGGAGATCATATACAGAACAGTTGCTAAGTATCGGATGCCCGGATAATGTCATTAGCTAACCGTTACCCAAACTTTCGGAGGAGTTGAGGACTTTAACTGTCTCATACTGTAGCTCACGATTTCAATCCAATGTCGTTTAGTTAGCAGCCCCGAAGGAACGCGGCGGACGCGGCGATACGCGGAGAGCGCGGCGAAAATACAAGATGTTCTATGGCTGTTTTCGCTGCGTCCGCCGCGTATCGCCGCGGTCCGCCGCGTTCCTTCGGGGGAACTAAACTATCTGAAGGAAGCAGCCCGGAGAAAAATTTGGGTAACGATTAGCGTCATTATAGTGCATTCCCTTATTCTTGCCGTTTTTGAGACTTGCCGGATCAGCAGTCTGTCAATGCTCGATTGCTAACAGCCTTGAACCCAGGGCTACGCTCCTCCAGCCGGGAACTTTCGGTCAGCGTATAATTTTTCCCAAACAGCCGCTCCCCATGGAACACATTTCCTCATCTGTCCTTTTTTCGGAAAGAGTTGCTGAGTGAAGGGTTGGCCCGTGTCAGCCCTGTCGCCTTTACTTTTAAGCACAACCATCATTTTTTTCAGCGACCGCCGCCACAAGCTCCCGTGATTTACACCGCCAACACGAGGTGTTGAATAACTGGCGGAGTTGTTGATAAATTACTACCATGATCCGTACAGGCAATCCTTAAAGTATAGCTGACATGCAAACCCAGATATTATTAGTTGATGATGAAGTGGACGTGCTCCTTCTGTTGAAAGCAAAACTGTCCCGCGCAGGATATGAAGTATCTACGAGTTTAAATGCGGAGCATTTGCTGGATAATGTGATCAGGTTGCAGCCCGGGCTGATCCTGATGGATATCAGTATGCAGGGAGTCGATGGCGGCAGCCTGTGTCAGCTATTGAAAACGTCTGATTGCACTCAGCATATCCCTGTGGTCCTGTTCTCGGGGAATGACAATATCCACCAGGTTGCAGCAGCCTGCAAAGCAGATGCGGTATTGCACAAGCCTTATGACCGGGCAGCATTCGACAGTATGCTTAAGCAATTCATCGCCTGAGCCCTGTCAGATCAATTGCCTGGGTAACAAAGCTGATCTGCCGGATCCGGCGCGGTTTATAGATGATACCGCATCAAAAATAATCCAACCATATTATATAGAAATCTGCGGGAGATACGCAAAGTTTTTAAACGATGAGCCATAATTCCATCAGCCGTATTTTGAACATAGCGCTCATTGGCGGCGGGCCAAGTGCGCTGTATATGTTGAAAAAATTAGTTCAACAGTCAACACTCCCTGTTGCTGTTCATGTCTTCGAACGAAAGCAGACCCTTGGAATGGGGATGCCTTACAGTCAGGAAGGCGCAGATGTTGAACATATCACCAATGTGTCGGGGAACGAGATCCCCGATCTGCGTGAATCGCTTGAAGCCTGGGTCAAACAACAGGACCATGAATGGCTAAAACAGTTCGATATCGATCCGGCCAGATTTCATGAATATAAAGTGTTACCACGATTACTGTTTGGCCACTACCTGTCTGCACAATTTGAAGAATGGCTGGTCCAGGCCCGGCAGAAAGGAATAGAAGTACATACGCATACAGGTGTGAATGTAACCGATATTCGTGACGAACAGATTCCAGGGCGCGTAAGCATTCAGCTTGAACACGATGGCTGGTTAACATTCGATAAGGTCGTTATTTGTTCAGGACATTACTGGCCTGTCAGTCATGAAGGAAAAGTGCCTGGTTACTTTGACTCGCCTTATCCACCCGCAAAACTGCGCGGGTTGACTGGTAAACATGTCGCGATACGCGGCTCTTCATTGACCGCGATCGATGCCATACGGACCATAGCAAGGGCAAACGGCGCTTTTCATTATGCAGCCGATAAAAGGATCTGCACATATTCTTTAGATGCTGAATGCAGGGGATTCCGCATTTCTCTCTTCTCCCGCTCAGGCCTACTTCCCGCTGTCCGTTTTCACCTCGAAGATTCCCAACTTCACCGGGGCAACACATTAACGGAAGAACAGGTAGATCTCATCCGCGAAGCAAACAATGGGTTTCTTCCGCTGGACGAAGTGTTTGAACGCAATTTCAAACAACCACTCATTGAAGCCAACCCGGAATTCTACGAAAAGATAGCCCACATGACCATGGAAGACTTTGTGGAATATGTGATGAGTTACAGGGAAAATATGCCCCCATTTGAACTTCTGAAAAAAGAATACGACGAAGCAGAGGAATCCATCCGGCAAAAAAAATCCATCCACTGGAAAGAAATGCTCGGTTCGTTGAGTTTCACCATGAATTACCCTGCAAAATATTTCTCAGGAGAAGATATGCAGCGATTGCATAAAACCCTTCTCCCGCTTATATCGATCGTGATCGCTTATATACCACAAAGTTCGGTTGAAGAAATGCTGGCACTGCATACAGCGGGACTGCTCGATCTCATCAGCGTAGGAGATAACAGTGAAGTGCTGCCGCGCTCACAAGGCGGTGCAACGATCGTCTATCATTTGAACAATGACCGTATAGAAAAATCATTTGACTACTTCGTAGACAGTATAGGGCAGCCGCATCTTTCCCCGGAAGAACTCCCTTTTCCGAGCCTGGTAAAAGACCAGATCGTTTCGGGAGCCAAAGTGCGGTTCAGAGATCCCGAGGCAGGCTTTGCACTATATGAACAAGGTGATAAAAAAATACAGCCACAAAAGACCTGCTGTTTTTTATCGCTTGCAGGTATAGCTATTAATGATGCCTTCCAGGTGATCAGCGAAAAGGGTGAACCGAGTGACCGGATCTTTATGATGGCTGTACCCTTTATGGGTGGATACAACCCGGATTATTCAGGCCTTGATTTTTGTGATAAGGCCTCAGATCTTATCGTGGCGGAGATGGAAAAACAGGGTGGCATGCTACTTGCCTCCTGATACATACAAAATCATATTTTATGGCTACAATGACAGAAACAAAAAACAGTGTGCTCAATGACCTCATTGAGATCAACAACGATCGTATTGCCGGATTCGAAAAAGCAATAGCAGATATCAAAGATGAAAATATAGACCTCAAAGCAGTTTTCCAGGAATATGCAACACAGAGCCGCAAGTTCTCGCAGGAACTTACCGCAGCAGTAGCTTCGGGTGGAGGTGAGCCTGAAACAGACAACAGCTTCGCAGGCACTATGCATCGCGCCTGGATCGATATCAAATCGCTTTTCGGCGGTAACGATCGCAAAAGTATACTTGCGGAAGCAGAGCGCGGCGAAGACGCAATCAAAAAAGCGTATGAAACAGCGATCAAAGAAGGAAAATTGATCGGCGCCGCTGCAACGCTGGTAGCACAACAGGGTGTTGAGATCAAAGCAGCACATGATAAGATCAAAATGCTCCGCGATTCAGCAGCATAAGATCATTTTAACATATAGCGACGGACCAGCATTATAACAGTGCCGGTCCGTCGCTTTTTTTGCAATCTCCCGTATCAATCATATTCCGGCCTGGCAGTTCAATCGAACACATCCGCTGAGAGCCACTATCCCTCTGCCGGGAACGCCGTTTACTTCATCTAAGTATTTTTTAAAATCTGCCCAACCTTTTGTACAGCATTAAAGTACATGTTTACTGACAGCTATTTTTATGAAAACGCAATGAATGCGTATCCTTTTTGTTAAGAATGCAGATCGTGCATTGCTTAACAAAAAGCAGATCGTATGAAGTTGATTCGAAAGTTAAGAGCCCGTTTGCCAGTATGTCCAGGAAACAAAAATTACAAAGATTTACTCCGGCCTATCTATCATCAGTTGCTAAAAAAAGTATATTTCATTTGCACAGCGCATCGGAAAATCTATTGAATGCCTGTTTTGATAAATATGACTACCAGACAATGCATGTCATCCGGCGTTATCTATTGCCAACGGATAACTGGGTTGATGTGGGAGCACATAAAGGATTGATCCTTGACACACTTCTCCGGCAGGCGCCCCGGGGAAAAGGATTTGCCTTCGAGCCACTTCCTCACCTGTACAAAAAATTGCTGACGAAGTATAGAAATCGGGTCAGCCTGCATGACTGTGCACTCTCAGATACGATTGGAGAAGCAGACTTCTTTTTTAACGTTAATCGTCCTGCTGTCAGTGGTTTCAGGCAGAGGATCTTTGACGAATCACCAGAAGTGCAGATCCTGCAGGTAAAAGTAGATACCCTCGACAATGCGATTTCGGATGCCATTCCAATCAGGCTGATCAAAATTGATGTGGAGGGTGCGGAGCTGTGTGTATTGAAAGGAGCAGAACGGATCCTGAAAACAAATCGCCCGATAGTACTGTTCGAGTTTGGCCTCGGGGCTGCTGACCTGTATGATGCTAACCCTGGAGAGGTGTATGATTTTCTGCAAAGTTGCGGTTTGTCACTGTCTACCCTCGAACTGTTTTTATATCAAAAACAGCCGCTGAGCCGGGAAGAATTTAAGCACAGCTACAACAAGGGATATGACTATTTCTTCATCGCGTATAACACTGCGATCTTCGCAGAAAATGTGATCAGGAAGATCCTGTAATGAAATTACCGGCTCCGTTTTTTTCCAGAACATAGCTACCATGTCTCAAAAAAATGCTATCTTGATCATCGTCTAAAACGAATGCCACATGCTATTCCCGTTTATCACGATCGGTCTTTCCATAGCTTTTCTGGGTTATGTTTTATATCTGATCTTTGTTAAAAAGAATTTCCGCGAAAAGTGGCATTCGGAAGTTATGCCCGGCATCTTCATACTTGGCATTTGGGCAGTCCTTTACTTTTGTTTCCTTCAATAATTCGCAGGATCATTACGAAGTCAACGTACCTGGTTGCCGCTATACATGCCCCGTTTGAATATGGGGGCACTTTCGTCAGTCAGGAATAGCACCAACTCAGTGTCAGTGTCTCCATGGATGGAAAGCTCTTCTTCGCGGAAAATAATTGCTTCTTTCTTATTCAGTCCGATCGTTTGATTTACCAAAGCATCTCCATTGAATACGTATAACAACCCGGTCAGCTTCATGGCGGGTAAAGATGGAAGCGGAACAGAATTGCCTTTCTGCAACCTGATATCATAGATCCAGGTCCGGCTGCTGAATTGCAATACACTGGCAGGTTCCGGCGACGCGAGCAGCCGCCATTCGTTCTCGCTGTAGAGTTCATCCAGGTCTTCGAATAAGACCGTTGGTTCAAGATCTTTTTCACCTGGCCGGATAAAGATCTGCAGACCTTCCTGCGGCTCCGCTTCTCCGTCGATATCTTCCTCATGATAAAACAGGCGGCCAGCCTTCATCAGCATCAGGCGTTTACCGCCGATGGTTTCGCTGAAACCTTCAGAATCCAGGTGCCGTACTTTACCTGTCCTGAAATAGGATAAGATCTCATCGTTGATATGCGGGTGCATGGCGATATGAAATTTTCCTTCGAAATGTGCATGATCAATACGACCGATGCTTCCTATTCCTGAATCATTATCAGCCATACCCAGGCCGGGATACAACACGCGGATGGGTCCATCCCCTTTGAACGCGTTATTTGAAATTTTCTTTAACATGATTGATGAATTAAATAACAGATAGATTGATTATGCCGTGCCTGATGACGGCACGGCACAGGAAGTTTATTTGAACAGCAGGGAGAAGATCTCTTCAGCAAGGATGGGTTTTACTTTCTCGCCCTCCGGAGTTGCCCAGCTATGCACAAGCTCAGATACGAACTGATTGATCGTAGTGGTCCTTACGCCCTGTGATTCCCAGGTATCACGTGCAACATCTTCCGCAATCTGGGTGGGAGAACCGCCACCATCAATAACTACCTGTACATCGAAACCCTCTTCCTGCATGGAGATCGCTGGCCAAACGATACATACATCATTGGTCAAACCAGCCATGATCACGTTCTTTCTTCCATCTGCTGCTTTTAATACCGCTTCGCGGAACGCAGGATCAGTCCAGGCATTAGTAATGCCGGCACGTTTCACTCTGCTTGCATATTGTTCAGGTAAGATTTCCTGTAAGTCCTTGATCAATGGACCTTGTACCATATCCTCCTGGCTTGTTGTGAGCACAACGGGAATAGCAAGATCTTTGGCAATTCTTGCAAGTGCACGCGCTCTGGAGATGATCACTTCATGCGGACGGTTGGCGGAAAAATTGAGTGTTCCTTCCTGGTGATCGATCAATAAAATGACAGTGTTGTCAATTGCGAACTTTTTCATCTTTATAGTTTTTGTTGAGTAATTATTGATTACAGAACAAAACTACTTCTGCGATGAAGGGTAAGACGATGACGTTTGTCACAATCGGTTCGTGATAAAAGTCACAGCAAATTTATGAAGGGCCTAAGGTTCCCGCAGATTTCGCAGATTTGGCGCTTACTATCATTGGAATATCATTTTGCCAATGAATATTTCTTTATTCGAATGCGCGGATCGCGCAGATAATTCGCTGTTGACAGAGATTTGTCTGCGAAATCCGCGCACTCAAATCAAAACGACTACGTCCAGGTAGATTTTTTCTATAATTGTACTGATAAGTCTGCGAAATCTGCGGGAACCTGCGCAAGTCTGAAAATTTGGGTAACGATTAGCTGTATGGATGGATCGAAGCGCAACTCAGTGTGCACCCGGTCTCCTTATCCTGCTTAGCGTCTCCCGGGCAATTCCCAGGTAAGAAGCGATCTGGTGTAAAGGAAAACGCTGCATGATCTCCGGATACTGTTTTTGAAAGTTCTCAAACCGGCTGACAGCGTTCAGACTGATCGTATCGTCCAGCCGTTTTTGCGATGCGATATGGTTATTCTCGCTCATTTGCCAGAACATTGCATTGATGGCGGGGATGGCTAAAATTGTATCGAGTTGTGGTCTTGGCAACAGTAATAATTCAGTGTCTTCCCAGGCTTCAATAAAATACCGGGAAGGTGTTTGATTCATGAAGCTTTGCCGGTCAACCACCCACCAGTTTTCGATCGTCAGCTGCAGTATATGTTCAGTGCCGTTATCATCGACGCTGAACTGGCGCATTGCTCCTTTTACAATGAAACCGGTATACTTGCAAACCTTACCTTCTTCAAGGAAATACTGTTTTTTCCGCAGCTTCTTTGGCTCCATTGCACCACGGATGATCTCCTGGTCTTTTTCCGTAAGCGTTTGACCACTGTAACGGCTGATATAATCAAAAAGTGGTTCGTACATAATCTTTCATGCTTGAAATACGCAAAACTATATCAGTAAATATAGCCCTTACGAAAATAAAAAACATCTTTCATCATTTGCAGAACGAAAAAATGAGCGATGAAAAATAAAAAGGCCATTACATGCTTGCAACATATAATGGCCTCGCGATAAAGAAAAATTTATCTACTGGATCTTCGGATTGGTTGAGGTTTCAGCAAACGGGATCGGGAACAGACTTACCTGGCCTGCTTTCGGATCAGGTCTGATCGATGGATAATAATTCTTCGCTCTCCAACGGAGAATATCAATATTATTCACTTCTTCACCGGAAAGCTCCACTAATCGCTCATGCATTACGGCGGCAAGAGCCTGTTGTTTCGAAGCCAGCACCACACCGGGCAAGTTCACACTTGGTCTTGCCCTCACCATATTGATATAGATCGCCGCCTGGCCGGGTGTTCCCACTTCTGCCTCACATTCCGCGAGCATCAGCAACACATCAGCATAGCGCATCAAACGCTGATTGACACCGCCGGGGTGGTAAGAAGGATTTCTCCAGTCGAGGATCGAATACTTTCTGAAGATTCTCTTCATAGACACACCATTGCGGATACTTGCATCTACGTTAAGGTCGGCAGGTGTAATGGTTACACCCGGCACTGTACCACCTTTGGTCAGCATCTTATCTCCTACCTCCCAGAAAGTAAACTTATACCTTGGATCATTTGCTTCGAATTCATTAAGCAGTGCATCGGAAGGGATCACGTTGCCCCAGACCGGACCATACTCCTGGTTTCTTACGGTGGTGGTGGCAGCAGTAGCGCCTTCCCCGATATAAGCCCAGTTGAAATCATCGTCTCCCCTGTCTACAAATGCCACTTCGAAGATCGACTCCGCATTGAATTCATTTCCGAGTGTGAGCACGGCACTTCCATCCTTTACATCACCGGTGAAATTTTCAGCATAATTCGGAACGAGGCTGTATTGGCCTGAATTATACACCTGGAGCAGGGCTGCCTTCGCGCCAGCATAATCATTGCTCTGCATCAGTACTCTTCCCAGCAGTGTATTGGCAGCACCTTTCGTAGCTCTGCCGAGGTCTCCACCTCCGTAATTCAGCGGCAGTGCGGCAACAGCGTCTTTCAGGTCGGTTATAATAGAAGCATATACATCGGCTGCTGGTGATTTTGCTTTGAAATCCGCAACGCCGGCGACTGGTTCACGATACAGCGGCACATCTCCCCACATTGACACCAACTCGTTATAAGCCCAGGCACGAAGAAATTTCGTTTCCCCAACCAAACGATCTCGGAGTGCAGCATTATCCGTTACTTCAGCAGCCTTGCTGAGGATCACGTTGGCCCGGTTGATCATATGGTAGCTGCCTGTCCATACACTGGTCATGACGGCATTGGTAGCGGCCGGGGAAGCCTGTTTCAACAGTTCTGCCCTTGGTGGTTCCAATTGCGAACCGCCTGTCCAGGTTTCTCCGCCACGCATATCATGGATGAAAAACCATTCGCGGCCTACGAGGTTTGCAGAACGGAGGGAGGAATAGATCGCATTCACCCCATTCTGTAATTCACTGGCCGTCTTAAAATAGCTTTCCTGCGTAGGGTTATTTTCATCCGTAGTATCAAGGTTCTTACTGCAGGAAACGATCAATGTCGCACCCGCGAAACTCATTGCGATGAATTTAATGATGTTGTTATTCATAAAAATAGTTTTAATGCAAAACACTTTTAGAAGGTGGCTTGCAGACCGATGAGATAAGTTTTGGGTTGAGGATAAACCGCGAAGTCGATACCATTCGTCAGCGCAGCGTTATTCCCTGTTGGAGTTCTGTTCCCCACCTCAGGATCAAACCCGGAATAATTGGTAAACGTCAGCAGGTTCTGGCCGGAGAAATAAATACGCAAGCTGCCGACAGTACCTTTTGTGAGTGATTGCAAAGCGGTGGCCGGGATCCTGTAACCGATCGACAAATTCTTCAGTCGCAGGTAAGAACCATTCTCGAGGAAACGCGTGGAAGGCCGTGCGTTCTGATTGGGATCACCTGATACAGCTCTCGGGATATCCGTTGCTGTATTGGAAGCTGTCCATGCATTCAGCACCGCAGTACCGGCATTGAAGAAGCGGACCATCCCTTCAGTGATCACTCTTGTGGCATTGAAGATCTTGTTACCCTGCACACCCTGGAAGAAGATCGAAGCATCAAATCCATGATAGTTCGCTCCCAGATTCAATGCATAGGTGAACTTGGGCAGATAACTTCCGAGGAATACCCGGTCTTTCACATCGATCACTCCATCCTTATTCATATCTACGAACTGCAGGTCACCTGCCGAAGTATGAAGTGCCGGATTATACGTTTGAGATGCATTCGGATTCACCTGTGCCGCAGCACCATTCACCTGCGTCTGAGACTGGAAGATACCCTGCACCATCCAGCCATAGAAAGCCTGGATAGGCTGACCTACTACCGTGTTCGTGATATTATAGGTTCCAAAATCAGCGTCTCCGCCACGTTCAATACCTGATACACCTTCTGCCAAACGGGTCACTTTGTTCCTGATGGCGGTCAGGTTCGCTGAAATATTCCACTTGAATTCCTTCTGACGTTCTGCATAAGTTACCTGGAATTCGAAGCCACTGTTTTGCATACCCGCTACGTTCTGCCTTACCGTCGTGTTGATAAAGCCATAGGACGGAGGCAGCGGCACATCCAGGATGAGGTTATCCGTATTACGTTTGAAATATTCCGCTGTTACGGAAATTTTGTTGTTCAGTATACCGAGATCAAGCCCGATGTTCAACTGTTTTGTCTTTTCCCATTCCAGTTCCTTGTTACCAAGGCCGGGTATGGAAGAAGCCGGACCGTTACCATTGTTATTATTGAACGGATATACGGCGCTGTTGGCATTCACGCTTACGAGCCAGGGTGTATTACCCAGCACGGTACCATTCAAACCAGTGATACCATAACCGGCTCTTACCTTCAGCTCTGAGATCAGTTTAACATTCTTCATGAAATTCTCCTGGTCTATTCTCCAACCAACCGATCCGGAAGGGAACGTTGCCCATTTTTTTCCAGGTGCCCACACTGACAAACCATCGCGGCGGATCGCACCACTCACCAGGTATTTTCCCTGGAAATCGTAGTTCACCCGACCCAGGATTGACATCAGCGTGTTTTCTCCCGTTGTAGAGGTTACCGATACGTTGGTCGCATTATTCAGCGTGCGGAGATTATTGGAAGCCTGGTTGCCTCTTGCATTTTCTGAAATGCCTCTTTGACTTTGCTGTTCATATACAGCGATCGCGTTGAGATGATGATCACCGAATACTTTATCGAAAGAAAGTTGTTCTGTATATAATAACACTGTTGAAATACCGCGATTGTTTGTGATAGTAGCCTGCGTGGCATTTGAACCGGCAATGGTACCCTTATCATCAAAGATCGGCTGGAAACGATAGTCGAGGCCATTTGCATAATCCACTCCGAATGTAGAGCGGAACTTCAGCCAGCTGGTGAATTTGATATCCAGAAATGCAGTACCGAGCAGTTTAACCGTCTTGCGGTTTGCCGGATTCTTTAAGGCGGCATCTTCGACGGGGTTAGTAGGATCACCGCCATCCAGTACACTGTTCACACCGCGATAACCGCCAACGCTTGTCGGATCATAAACAGGCATATGCGGCATCATACGGATCACGTTAACAAGGTTCGAACGGGAGCCTTGTTCATTGGCATCATACGCCTGATCTGAAAAAGCAGCGTATAAGTTTTGACCAAACGTGAACATGCGACTGATCTGGTGTTCAGAATTAACACGGAAATTATAGCGGCGATAACCTACGGAAGGAGTGGTGCCGTTCTGATCCATAAAACCAGCTGATGTATAGAAGCGGGATTTATCATTTCCACCGGATACACCGATATTATGCTGCGTTAAATTTCCATTCTGGAAATACGCATCCTGCCAGTTGGTATTTGTCTGACCATACGTCTGGTTTGCACCTGCATAGATTTGTTCATCGATCATCGGTGCTGTTAAACGGGGGATCTGCGAACCGCGGTAAGCAAGTGCATACTGCATGAATTGTTGCGTATTGAGCAGATCCAATCTGTCTGTGATTCGTTGTATACCATAATAAGAGTCGAGGCTTACCTGGATCTTGCCATCTGATTTACCTTTCTTGGTGGTGATGATGATCACACCATTGGTGGCACGGGATCCGTAGATGGCTGCGGCAGAAGCGTCCTTCAACACGTCTACTGATTCTATATCTCTTGTATCGATCGCTGCGAGATCTCCTGTCGGAAATCCATCCACTACATAAAGTGGATCGGATGCGAAGCTGATCGAACTGATCCCCCTGATACGAACGATGGGCGGAGTACCGGGGCTACCGTTCGAAGTAACCTGTACGCCGGCAACACGCCCTTGTAAAGCCTCCGATACACTGGGAACAGCCAGCTCGCCGATCGTTTTACCAGAAACAGTAGAAATGGCGCCGGTAACACGCGTGCGTCGCTGCGTGCCATAACCTACTACTACCACTTCATCCAGTGATCCGATGTTTGTTTGCAGAGAGACAGTGAGATTAGCACGCCCTCCCACATTGATGTCCTGCTGCGTATAACCTATAGTGCTCACAACGAGTGTTGCATCAGCAGGAATGGTGATTGAAAATGTTCCATCCTCCGCAGTTTGCGTTGAATTGGATGGATTGCCCTTTTGTTGCACCGTAGCCCCGGCAATGGGCTGATTGTCGGCCTGGTTGATCACCTTACCGGCGACCTTATTCTGTGCAAATAAACTGGTGTTCAGCAGCAGCAACAGGCATAAGCACGAGGCCCTGAGGTGCAGAAACGTTTTTCTGGACATAAGCAGAGAAGATTTAGGTATTAAAAGGAAAGGTTTACTAAAGCGAAGCGATATCAGGCTATTCTATTCGTTCATGACGAATCAAAATCGCAATAGCTGACTTAATAAAAGAAGAAGGGATAAATACAGGAGGACCTGTGCCCATAACGGGGCAACATTTCATTTTGTAAAATGGCATAGCAACATCGTTTACGTTCTAAATACAGCAGTATTGTCTGCGTCAATAAGTCACTGCTACTAGATCAGAAGAGTTCACCTAAAAAAATCTGCGAAAAGAAATGAGAAGAAAAGGGCGTCAGAGGTACCTCAAAAAACATCGCCCGTATAGCTAATATAGGTAGTTTTCAGGAATTGCAAACGATTGCATAAAAATTGTGGAAAAAAGGGCGTTTTATGCTCATTTTAGCTTATGAAAACGATTGAAATATTTAACTAATTTATGTGTGAAGATTTATGGCAACCAGCGGCAGCAGAAACTATACAATAATTTATTTATCAGCTTCTTGCTAGCTGTTCATGAGCTTAAAAAATTATCATCGTGCCTGTTCTTTAGTTCAGGTGAAACTGCTGTGGCGGGATCTCTTTTGCCAACGGCAATCATCAGATGGACTGTAAGCCAATGAGGTCAGTTAGTAGCAGACTGCAAAATTGATTCGCGTCGGGTTCCCGCAGATGACGCAGATAAAAATCCGCAGATACGCAGATAATAGCTGCCTGTCAAAATCCATCTGCGTATCTGCGCTTTAATCTGCGTTCATCTGCGGAACCCTACGCCAAACAACTCTTCACGCATTTCAGCATTGAACAAAAGTTTACCGGTCTATTTGAACAGCAGTGCGGCATATTCCCGCAGGCTTCTTCTCCACGTCAACCATTCATGCGCGGTACCTTTGGATTCATACCATGTATAACGGATCCCCTGTTTATCCAACATGGTGCGAAAGGCCCCGATCGAGCCGGGAAACGGATCAGGTTCCTTCGTTCCCAAACCCAGCCAGATAAGTTTAAATGACTTGTTGATCGCGCCTCCATTGCTGAATTTCCCTTGCAAGAAAACTGCCGGATCCAGCGCATCCGAACTGGGGTAATTAGGCGTGCCGCTGAATGCACCGATGTAAGAAAATTTATCCTGCCTGTTCAGGATGATCCGCATGGTTTGATTGGCTCCCATCGACAGTCCTGCGATCGCCCGATTCAGCCTGTCTGTCTTCGTCCGGAATGTTGCATCGATCATCGGAATCACTTCCCCGGTAAGAACTTCTTCAAACACAGAGACCGGCGGGGTCTTTCCGGTTGCCGTTCCATTTGCCTGTGGCAGATTTGCATAGCCATTATCCATTACAATGATCATAGGACTAGCTTTGCCTTCAGCAATCAGATTATCCAGGATGAGGTTGGCCCTGCCCTGCACCGACCAGCCTGTTTCATCTTCAAAGCTTCCATGTTGAAGATATAATACCGGGTATCTTTTAGTTGGATTCGACGTATACTCTGCAGGCGTATAAACAAAGCATCTTCTCCATGCATTGGTCAGTTTTGAAAAATAAAGTTGTTCACTGACGAGGCCATGCGGCACATTTTTCAGCGCATAGAATTCCTGGTCCGCGGCGGGAATTTCGATACCACTTCCCCAACGTCCTGCACCATACACATACCTGCTTCCCGGATCGGGGATCGATACGCCATCTACATTCAGCTGGTAATAATGAAAGCCATCATCCTGCGGCAGCGACTCCCCCGTCCATACTCCTTTTTCATCTTTGATCATGTCATATTTCTTACCACCAATATCCAACTGCACTTTCTGTGCCTGTGGAGCGTTCAGACTTGCACGTACCCGGCCTGTTGCATCCACCTGTGGAAATAGTTTTCCTGGCTGGTTTGTACTGGCCGGCTTAAAACTGCCCGCCGGATCCTCCTGCTGCGCAAAGCACAGTTGACCTATGAGTAACAGGCAGCAAACGAAACCAAAAGATCTTGCTTTCATCTTTTCATTTTTTATATCCCGGAAGATTGCGACGCTTACGATGGATTAATTTTTAAATAACAGTGGAGCGAGTTCACGCAGGCTTCTTCTCCAGGTCTGGAATTCATGGCCTGTATTTTCCGAAACATAATGCACGGCGTTGAAGCCGGCCGCTTTTAAAGTTTTGGCAGCGTTCTTCACTCCTTCCGGTCTTTCCCTGCTGCCACAACTCAGGAAGATCAGTTTTACCTTCGACTTGTCTTTAATGTCTTCAGGCGCGTAAAGCCCTCCGCTGAGCAACGCGTATTGCGAAAACACATCGGGTTTATTGAGTGTGACCATACGGGTTTCCATACCGCCCATTGAAAGACCGGCCATACCGCGATGAGAAGCTTTGGCTACCGTTCTGAAATTTGCATCAACATAAGGGATCAGTTCATCAACCAGTACGGCCTGGAAAGGTTCTATCTTGAAATCCCGTATTCCACCGAACCTGATCTCATTGGTCATACCATAGGTCATGACGATGATAAACGGTTTAATTTTCCCTTCTGCGATAAGGTTATCCATGATCAGGTTTGCATGCCCCTGGTTGCTCCAGGCAGTTTCATCTTCACCCCATCCATGCTGCAGGTATAAAACCGGGTAACGCGTTTTTGAATCGGTGGTATATCCGGGAGGAGTATATACAAAAGCCCTGCGCGAGGTATTGGTGCTTGGAGAAGGGAAAAGTACCTGCTGAACCATTCCGTGCGGCACATTTTTCAACGCATAAAAATCCTGGTCGTGTGCAGGAATCTCAATGCCGCTTTCCCAACGAACAGAACCATAATAATTCTTCGCACCGGGATCATTGAATTTTCCGCCGTCTATTTTGATATTGTAATAGTGAAAGCCTTCATCCATCGGCCCTTCAGTTGTTCCCATCCACGAACTATCAGCCGCTCTTTCCAGTTTGGTGCCGCCGCGGCCGCCGAGACCAAGGCTGACCCTTACACTATCTGCTGCAGGAGCGATGATCTTGAATCGTGCATAACCCTGTGAATTGACCTGCGGGTATGCCTGGCCCGGCTGATTTAAGGAAGAAGGAACGAAGTCTTCTTTAATGGAGCTTCCTTGTTGTGAGAAACAAACGTTGCTTCCAACAGTGCAGGCAAGGAGAAAAAGTGACAGTTTAATTTTCATATGTCAAGTGTTTTATTTTCTGGCAATCGCAAATGGTGATGAACACTGCAAACGGGGCGATGGTAAAAATTCGATTCATCGCCATCAGCATTCTTTGCTATACCGCTAATGTAGTCTTTTTTTTTAAAAATGAAATCGATTGCAAAAATCTGAAAATACCCTGCTTCATTGACGATCCCAGCATTTACAGATTGAATACTAGTATATTATCAATTGATTAAGCCTTGATTCGCGCTGAGGATTCCGGGACGGGAAAGGCTCAGAAGGAAAATAATCGCAATCGATCTCATGATTGCAGGATGACATACCCCGACAACTTTTATAGCCGCGTAATCCGGATTGGCCAGGATATAAAGCCTCAAAAAAGTAAACCGGGAAAATTGTACAAGACTCTTCGACCAACGTCCATTCCCAAACGCCCCGATTCGCTGCAATTTTGTGTTATCAAATCAACATCAACACAGATAAAATCAAACACAATGAAAAAGTCAATCTTATCGCTGATCTTCCTTACTGCGCTGTTCACACAGGCTGGTTTCGCACAAGAGAAAAGAATACC
>JBEVKW010000501.1:0-4553 GCA_040509495.1 Chitinophagaceae bacterium
AAACGCAGGTGAATGATCTGGCGGCTTCCGATGACCCGACGGCGCAGAAGGAGAAGGATGTTTTAGAAGCGCAGTTACAGGTCATCAAAGGTCGCGAGACCAGAATCAAGGGGCTGAAGGATTCGCTGAAGAAAAAGCGAGAGGAGCTTAAAACCAAACTGCGCTGGAAGCGCGAAGGGGTTGAGGACGACGAGATTTACATCAAGCGGCTCATCGCTGGTAACGAGCGAGAGGCGGCAGCTTTGAATGAGAAGGAAACCACAGAGGGGAAAGAGGAGCGGGCGAAGAAAACCAAGCTTGCAAAACTGGCAAAGGATCGGGAGACATTGCGGCAAAGGCTTGAAGGACTAGCCGGGGAATTTACCGCCATCGGGGGAATGATTACTCTGGAAGAAGCAAAAGGGCTGATACTGAAGAAGCTGTTTGATCTGGTGAATAACGAATTGATGCGTTATCTGAATGCGGAAAGGCACGCGTTGGTAACCGCTTCTGAAAAGCTGTGGGATAAGTACGCTATTCCGGCGCAGGAGTTAGAGCAGCAGCGTGATGTGACAATGAAGGAACTCAATCAATTCTTAGATAAGCTGGGTTACATGGTACAGGCATGAGTGAATTGACTGAAACGACCATCGGCAATCTTTTTGAGTTTACTATTCCGGGCGACTGGGGGCTTGCTCCGACAGGGCAAGATGACATCCCCGTTGTACGCTCAACTAACTTCAGGAATGATGGGAGATTAGACCTTGGCAATCTTGTTTATAGGAAAATTGAGGCTTCCAGACTGGCGAAAAGAAGGATACGACAAGGTGATGTCTTATTTGAAAAATCAGGTGGAGGTCCCGGCCAGCCTGCGGGAAGAGTAGTTTACTGTGACGTTGATTTTGGTGGTACATGTTCCAACTTTATCGAATTAGCAAGGATACGAGCGAGCTTAGACAAGAAATTCGTCTTTTACTTATTATTTCATTTATACGAAACAGGAAGGATTCTAAAATATCAACAGCAGACGACAGGCATCATTAACTTTAAGCTCAATGAGTACAAACTAGAGATAATTACTCTTCCGAAATCTAAATCAGATCAAACACAAATCGCCTCCGTCCTCTCTTGCATAGATCGTGCGATTGAGCAGACAGAAATTATCATCGCAAAGCAGCAACGCATCAAGACAGGGCTGATGCAAGACCTGTTGACTAAAGGCATAGATGGGCACGGCAATGTACGTTCGGAAAAGACTCACAAGTTTAAAGATTCGCCGCTTGGAAGAATTCCAGAGGAGTGGGAAGTCACATCCCTCTATGATGTAGGTGAGTGGTTTAGCGGAGGGACACCAAGCAAAGCGCAACCGCGTTTCTGGAATGGGGCAATTCCTTGGATTAGCTCCAAAGACATGAAGCAGTTTCATCTACGCGAAAGTATTGACCACGTAACTAAAGATGGTGCTAATAGTGGGACGCGCATTGTTCCTAAGGATACAATTTTGATTGTTGTTAGAGGTATGGTTCTGGCGCACACATTTCCGGTAGGAATTACCACACAAGACATGGCTTTTAACCAAGACCTAAAAGCATGTGTGTGCAATCCGTCAGTTTCACCTCTATACCTTGCTTATTCTTTATTATCAAATTCTTCCAGTCTTCTCCGCCTCGCTACAGAGGCAACGCATGGAACAAAGCGTATCGACTCCAAAGACCTGTTTAGTTTTAAATTTGCGATGCCTAAAGATGAAAAGGAGCAACAATCAATCGTTAAAATTTTAGAGACATTCGATATGCAAATCCGCGCAGGAAAAGACCAGAGAGATAAATTAAGTTCTGTCAAACAAGGAATAATGCAAGATCTTATCTTAGGAAGAAAAGGCGTCGAGGCATTACTTGAAATTGAACACTGTACAGTACAAGCATAACGCTATGGTCTTCAAAGAGAAAACACCGCCTCACCTCAAAGTTGACGAAAAGAATCACGTCGAAGAGCCGTTTCTCTCTCAGCTTGAGGGACTCGGCTGGACTATCATCCGGCTCGACAACAAGCAGAAGGCTGCGGAAAGCTATCGCGAATCGTTCACCGAAGTCGTGATGCTGCCCGTGCTGCGCGATTCGCTCCTTAAAATCAACGACTGGATGACGGATGCACAGGTTGATGAAGTCATCCGGCGCATCAATACCTTTTCGTCGAGCGACCTCATTGATAATAACCGGCAAGTTTTAAGTCTCCTGCTCGAAGGCACCAGCGTCGACGAAAACCGCCGGACGGGAGAGCGCAGCCCCAACGTCTTTTACGTTGACTTCGATAAGCCTGAAAACAACTCGTTCATTGCTATCTCGCAGTACAAGCTTCGTATCCGTGGAACAGAGCAGCACATTTACCCGGATATCATCCTCTTCCTCAATGGCCTGCCCATCGCCGTAATTGAATGCAAATCGCCGAAAGCTAAAGAGCCGATTCCCGAAGCTATTGATCAGATGATGCGCTACAGCGAGCAGCGCGGAGCGCGCGGCGAAGGAGTGCCGGAACTCTTCTATTTCAACCAGATTCTCGTCGCCACCAGCCGGCAGGAGGCCAAGTTCGGGACGATCACGACGAACATCGAAAAGCACTTCTATCGCTGGTCCGACCCATACCCGCGCACGCTCGAAGATTTGGAGCACGGAGCGTCCGCGCCCAACGAACAGCAGCGGCTCATCGCCGGTATGCTGGACCACAAGAACCTTCTGAGCCTCATCCGTACATTCACGCTGTTTAGCACCGATGATAAGGGCAAGATCATCAAGGTCGTCGGACGCTATCAGCAATTCCGCGCCGTCAAGCTCGCCGTCAAGCGCCTTCTGGAAGGCAAGAACCGGCGCGAGCGCAGCGGCATCATCTGGCACACACAAGGCTCCGGCAAGTCTCTAACGATGGTCTTCCTCGTCCGAGAGATGTACCGCCACGCGCGGCTGCAAAGCTGGAAAGTCATCTTTATTACCGACCGCACACAGCTAGAGGGACAACTAAGCGGCACCACTAAGAGCATCGGCCTCACCGTGAAAGTCGCCGATAGAGTCTCGAAGATGAAGGAACTTCTGCCCGGTACTTCCAGCGACCTTGTGATGGTGATGATTCACAAGTTTCAGGAGCAAGAACTTGAGGAAACATTCCCGGAACTGAATGTCCGCTCCGACATCCTCATCATGACGGACGAGGCGCACCGCTCGCAGTACGGCAAACTCGGAGCAAACCTTGACCGCGCTTTGCCCAACGCAACGAAGATTGGTTTTACAGGAACTCCGATTGACCGCACGGAGGAAGTCTTTGGCGATTACATTGACAAGTACACCATGCGGCAGTCAATCGAAGACGGCGTGACGCTGGAAATCGTCTACGAGGGCCGCACGCATAACGCGGAAGTTGCAGACCAGGAAGCGATGGATGTTGCTTTCCAGGACGTTTTCAGCGAGTACAAAATAACCGAGCGCCTGCAAATCCTCGGCTATGGCTCGCGCGATGCTTACCTCGAATCGAAAGACACCATCAGTGCTAAAGCATCAGATATGATGCGCCATTACATTGAGCAAGTCTTCCCGAACGGCTTCAAGGCTCAGGTGGTGGCAACATCGCGCGAGGCAGCCGTGCGCTACAAGGATGCGCTCGATCAGGCGCTACAAGAGAACATCGCTGACTTAGAGCGAAACAATCCGAACTTAATTGACCTTGAGAAATTAAAGAAGCTGAAAACGGCGGTTGTTATCTCCGGGAGCCACAACGATAAGCCGCATATCAAAGAACACACTGACGAGAATAAACATAAAGATGCTATTGCCAGCTTTAAGCTGCCTTTTGACTCTGAAGATGAGAACGGCATCGTGGGGGATGTCGGCATCATCATTGTCAATAACATGCTTCTCACAGGATTCGACGCTCCGATTGAGCAAGTGATGTATCTGGATAAGGTCATCAGAGATCATAATCTGCTTCAAGCAATTGCCCGCGTTAATCGCGTGGCCGGACCGGATAAAGGGGAAGGCTTTGTCGTTGATTACGTTGGCGTGGGTCATCATTTGAAGAAGGCTCTAGAGCATTATTTCGAGAAAGAGCAACAAGAGATTCTCGATGCTATTAAATCTGACGAAGAGCTGATAAACGACCTTGTTGCCACGCGTCGAAAGGTGTTTGATTTAATTGAGAAGTATGGAATTACCGATCTGACGGATATGGATGCCTTCTATGATCTTTTTTATGACGAAGACATCCGCTTCGAGTACATGTTGACTTTCAAAGAGTTTGCCCGAGCTATGAATGCTTTATTCCCACGAAAAGAGGCGCTCGACTATCTGCGAGACTATCAATTGCTCACCGAAATCAATGCGCGGGCTTCCGAGCATTTCAGAGATGAGCGCTTGAGTATGAAGGGAATACCTGAAAAGCTTCGGGGCATCACTGATGAATATTTGCAGTCGAAAGGCATTAGCCAAAAAGTAGCTCCCATTTCGATCTTCGACGCTGAATTTCAAGCGCACGTCAACCATCGGAAGCGGAGTAAAACGAAGGCCGCAGAGGTCGAGCATGCCATCCGT
>JBEVKW010000502.1:0-5355 GCA_040509495.1 Chitinophagaceae bacterium
CGGTCGTCTATAAAAAGAAGAACAAGAAAATCTGTACAATAAATTACTTTTTACTTTTTACTTACTTCTTATAAATCTCCTGTTGTAAAACAGCAATCATGAAAAAAGCACCCTCACAATTCGTTAAGTTTACCAAAACGAAAAGCAACGCTGCAAAGAAAGAAGAATTTAAAGCAGAGAAACGAAAGTATAAGAAAGAACGCGAAGAATACTTCGACAAGAAAAAAGCAGAAACCCGTAAACTGCAAGGCGGAACAGATGGCCGCAGCAGGATGGGCAAACAGGCCGGCGATAAGCCAGCACCTGCTCCCGTGATCAACCGGCCGGAATCAGCCGGCACAATGCCACTGAATAAATACATCGCACATGCAGGCATATGCGGACGCAGAGAAGCCGCCGAACTGGTGAAAAGTGGCGTTGTAAAAGTCAATAAAGAACCGATCACCGAACCAGGCCACAAAGTATCATCGCAGGATGAAGTAGTGGTCAACGGTAAAAAAATATTCCTCGCGAAGAACCTGGTTTATATCCTTCTTAATAAACCAAAGGATTATATCACTACAACAGACGATCCCCAGAAACGAAAAACTGTACTTGATCTTATTAAGCAGGCAACAAAAGAAAGAGTGTACCCTGTTGGGCGACTTGACCGTAACACTTCCGGCGTATTACTGCTGACCAACGATGGTGAACTGGCTCAAAAACTCACCCATCCGAGCAATGAGATAAAAAAGATCTATGCTGTTACGCTTGACAAGCCTTTGGAGAAAAAAGATTTCGATCAGATCCTCAAAGGAGTGAACCTGGAGGATGGCCCCGCTAATGTGGACGTGCTGGCCTACGCAGATCTGAAAGACAAGACACAGATCGGTGTAGAGATCCACAGCGGCCGCAACAGGATCGTTCGCCGCATCTTTGAATCACTGGGCTATGATGTAAAGAATCTTGATCGCGTAACATTTGCAGGTTTGACTAAAAAGAATGTTGAACGCGGGAAGTATCGTTTTCTTTCTGAAAAAGAAGTTAGAGATCTCAAACATTTTAGAAAAGGAAAATAATTTACTGTCTATCTCAACGTATACGCATTCCCGGTTATGAAGGATTGGATCATTTTCAAGAACGAAGATTTCATTGCGATCAATAAACCCTCCGGCCTTTTATCTATTCCTGACAGAATGGGTAAAGACATTTCACTGAAGGCAATGTTGCAGGAGACCTATGGTCAGATATACACTGTTCACCGCCTGGACAAAGACACCAGCGGTCTGATCATTTTTGCTTTCAACGAAGAAGCACACAAACACTTTTCACAACAATTTGAAGCCCGGTTAACGGAAAAGATCTACCAGGGATTGGTGATCGGCAGCCCGCTGAACCAGGAAGGCAGTATCGACGCGCGCATCGCCGAAAATACAGTGAAGAAAGGATTAATGATGATCCACTCCAGGGGAAAAGAATCATTGACAGACTATAAACTGCTTGAGGATTTTGGTATTTACTCCTGGATGCAATTCCGGATTCACACAGGTCGCACCCACCAGATCAGGGTTCACATGAAGGAGATCGGTAACCCGATTGTTTGTGATGAATTATATGGAGATGGGAAACCTGTGCTGCTCTCTTCCTTTAAAAATAAATTCAAGTTATCAAAGAACGAGCTGGAAGAAAGACCGATACTTGGCCGGCTTGCACTGCATGCTTTTCAGTTGCGGTTAAGCGGAATGGATGGCAATAAAATTGACCTGGAAGCGCCACTACCAAAAGACCTGAGAGCTACCCTGCAACAACTTCAAAAGAGAAAGAAGAAATAGACCAACGGTTTTTTCCCAATAATTAATGTTTTTTTCCCATTGAGATTTTTCAGAACAGCAGGAGATTTGAGTACTGATCGATCAGGGTGTTGATGATAAGTAAAGTCTCCTGCTGAAGGCGCTTGGATGAGAGAGGTACAGGCAAACCGTCTGTATCTCCCTAACTCCTCCATGCCCCTCAGCCCCAATCAAACATTTGGTGGTGGAGGCGGGGGAGGGAGCCCATCAGGGCGGGGTGTGCGCGGGACGAGTGGCTATCCGGCCTGATCACGCGAATGCCTTTCCGGCCTCATCACTCCCCCGCTGTCCAACCCGCCAACCCGCCAACCCGCCAACCACCAAAACCTAAACCACCTACCACCGGCACACTCCCTCTAAGAAAACGCCGCCCAGCAGCAAACTGTCATCAGCCATCATTGATCCCAGAAATCTCATCCTGCAACACTATCCGGAAACGCCCCTATCCTCACCATCCTTCCCATCACCAAAACTCACAGATTGCGGTCACCGCTCAACTACTTACCCCCACTCCAGCAACCAGCAGCCACGCATTCGCCTTAGCTAAAAACTCCCGCAAAACACAAAGCCCATGATCTCATCATGGGCCCTGCTATGCAAACTATATTTATTAACTCTTGTCCAATGCCTGACGAAGATCGTCGAGTATATCATCCACATGCTCTAACCCTACAGATACCCGGATCAACCCCGCTGTAATACCAACAGAACTTCTTTCCTCCTCTGTTAATTTAGAATGCGTAGTGGATGCCGGATGAGAAGCAATCGTCCTGCTGTCACCCAGGTTATTCGTCATAGAGATCATCTGCAATGCATTCAGGAATTTACGCCCGGCATCAACACCCCCTTTGATCTCAAAAGAAACGATCGCACCGCCATTCCGCATCTGTTTTTTAGCGATCGCATGTTGCGGATGATTCTCAAGCATCGGATACTTTACCGAATTGACTTTTGCATGCCCCTGCAATCCCTGCGCAACCTTCACAGCACTTTCAGCGTGACGATCCATTCTCACAAAAAGTGTTTCAAGACTTTTGGTAAGTACCCACGCATTGAATGCACTCATTGACGGTCCGGTATTCCTCACAAAAAGATAAAGCGGATGGATCAACTGCTTTCGGCCAACAACTACTCCACCAAGCACACGGCCCTGTCCATCCATGAACTTCGTCGCGGAATGTAACACCAGGTCTGCACCATGTTTGATCGGTTGCTGGACTGCCGGCGTTGCAAAGCAATTATCGACCACGAATAACACATTATGCTTTTTACAGATCGCCGAAACGTAGTCGAGGTCAATGATATCAAGTCCCGGGTTAGAAGGTGTTTCAAGATAAAGCATCTTGGTGTTTGGCTTTATCAACGCTTCAATACTTTCCGGCCTGGTCATATCAAAATAAGAAAAATCAATTCCCCATTTTGGCAGATACTTGGTTAGGATCGTATGCGTGGAACCGAAAACAGCCGAAGCTGAAACGATATGATCACCTTTACTCAAGAAGGTCATGAATGTGGAGAAGATCGCAGCCATCCCCGTACCGGTAGCTATTCCATCTTCAGCACCTTCAAGTGCTGCAACCTTATTAATGAATTCATCAACCGTTGGGTTGGAGAAGCGCGAATAGATATTTACATCAAGGGTATCATCCGAAAAAGCTGCCGCCATATCTTCTGCTGAATCATAAACGAAGCTGCTGGTCAGGAACAATGGCGTTGCATGTTCTTTCTCCTGCGTACGGGTAGTCTGCAAACGGATAGCCTGTGTCTCGGGGCGATATGCCATATACGGTCATTTTTGTGTGACCGCAAAGATAAGCTAAGACAGAGAAGAGGTAAAGGAGAAAAAGAGGTTTGTTTTGAACGGGATAAAAAGAGGCCGGTTGGCAGATCACCAACCGGCTTTATATAAATCTTTATTCAGCGCCCGGAGCCGGAGCGTCCTCTCCTTTTGAAGTATTGTAAAGATCATACCAGTCCTGGCGATCCAGTTGAATATCGAACGCTTTGACGATGTTACGGATCCGCTGCTCTTTCAGCGTACCGATCAGCGGCAATGCACCCAGTTTGATCAGCCAGGCCACAGCAATTGATTCAAGGTTAGCCCCGTACTTCTTACCAATTTCATCAAGTTTATAATTGACCCGCAACGCCGTAGGATCTGTACCATTCTCAATCCTGCCTCCCGCAAGCGGAGCCGCAGCAATCGGTCGCATATAACGCTGCTTGATATAATCGATCTGACCATTGTCCAGCGCTGTCGTATTCAACAGGTTCAGATCAATATGATTGGTAACGATAGGCACACGCAGATAAGATGCCAGTAACTGATGCTGGAAAACCGAGAAGTTGGCCACTCCTATATTACGGATCTTTCCCGACGTTCTAAGCCGCTCCAGCGCAAGAGCCGTTTCCTCAAGATCGGAAAGCGGATCCAACTGGTCCAGTAAAAAGATATCGATATAGTCCGTCCGCAGTTTCTGCAACGAACTGTCCACACTTTTTAAAATATGCGTCGCCGACGTATCATAATACTTCACTCGGATATCCGGTCTTGCAGGATGAGGAACATTTACTCCGCACTTGGAGAACAATACAACATCCTCACGCCTGAACGACTTTTGCTTCATGACGTTGCCAAACAATTCCTCACACTGATAGCCGCCATAAATATCCGCGTGATCAAATGTATTGATACCAAGCTCAAGGCAAAGATTGACCAGCTTTTCCATCGCCGTAACACCACTGGCACTGGTATCTTCCCATCTCCAGAAACCATACACGGCCGGAGACACTTTAGGCCCGGAATCACTTAAATAAATTTTCTGCATTCTGTACGTTTTAAAGTTAGAGTAGAGTATTTGTAAGGTACTAAAGCAAGAGCAAAGAATGGATCAGCCTCCCGGGCTTATCTCGCATTCTGCCAGATAGATCTTACAGGTGGAAGATAATCCATCAGAAACTCATCCATATCTGTTTCGATCACATTATTAAAAATATTGGTTGCGATCATCTGGCCGGCAAACGCAACCAGTATCACGATCTCCCTTTTGGAATATTTATTGCCAAGAGGATCAAAGATATGGTCGGCAATATTTCCCTGACACTTTGCAATACTGCTGCCAAAATCAAGCAGCAGCCGCTCTTCTTTTGTCAAAATCAGCGATTCCGGTTTTTCACCTCCGTCGATTATCTGTTTCCGGAAGAAGGTTGAACATAACGGGCAATCTGCAGAATAAGAGATCGCATACGCGAACAAGCATGCCATACGCTTACCCACTATTTTTTCCACTTCCTGGTAAAGCGGATACCACTGCATATACACGTCAAACGCAAGCAGGGAATGACCCAGTATGTTTTTCATATTTGTCACGCGCGACTGATACTGCTCCACATGCCGCTCAAATGCCACTTTTACCGCGGGTGATAATTCCTGTCTGCCTACTGATGCAACTCTGGCCATAATATTCTTTTTGACACCGTGGTCGGATTCGAACCGACGTATCAGGTTTTGCAAACCTCTACCTCT
>JBEVKW010000503.1:0-5315 GCA_040509495.1 Chitinophagaceae bacterium
ATCCAGTCAAGACTATCCCTCTTCTTTGCTGTGGTTATGACATAGATATCCCTAGGAGCCTCAGAGTTGGCATAATACGCCATCGCTGTAGCTGACTTCCCAACACCCACTTCACCATACAAGATCTTCCCACTACCCAAAAACTCAATAGCGTTTATCTGGTGCTCCATCAGTTCGTGGCGGTCCATTCATTCCCCTCCTTACGAAGTTGTCCAGAAGACTTCAAATGATGAACATCATTTGCAATCGTTCCGACAGAGACCATCAACCTTTCTGCTATGCTTATGTTGCTCAACCCAAGCGTCTTCATCTTCAATACTTTTTCCCGACGAAGCGTTACTTGGGCCCTTGACACAGAAGCATTTCTTCTTTTATGGACAACCTCATACTTTACCGATTTGACGCCAGGTAGGTTCATCAATTCAATTGCGATTTTCTGCATCAAATCTTCGGTGGCGTCAGAATCTATTTCGATTACATATAGGGTCATTACTCCTCCTTAGAAAAAAGGGAAAGTACCTGTTGGTACTCCCCTCTTGGTCATCGAATCTTCGTCAGGACAACGTTCGTCCCATCGGGCTTCAGAACAGGCATGATCAACTTGCTCCCCGGCAACGCGTCGTCCAGCGTCTGCCTCGCCCCAGAGTTCTCGTTCTGCGCCTTCACCACCGCAACCAATGCTACGGTGCCGACGACGATCATCGTTACTCCGGACGAGACCAGCGCCACACTCACGTAGTCCTGGTGTTCATTGACCCACTTCTTCATCTTCTCGACGCGGCGCATTACTGCTCCTTCTGTGTAGTCTTCTCTTCCATTATATACAGTGTAGAAGTTGCGAAGAAAAAAGAGAATACCTTGCGGTACTCCCTTTCAGATTCAGTCCTTGATCTGTGCTCTCATCTCCAACAGCTCTTCTCTGAATGCCAGCCAGCCCTCCGGGTCGTTCTTGACCGCCCTGCGAATCTTGCGCTTCAACACTCGGTCGATCTTCGTATCCTTTCGGATCTTGTAGATCTCCCGAGCGGCGAGCACCGTCATCACAACGGCGAATCCAGCTGCGACCTGATTGGTGCGCGGCGTAGCCTTCTCAAAGTAGTCGTTTTCCATTACGAACTCCTCTCTAGTTCTTCTTCCATTATATACATTGTTTATTCTACGAAGAGAAAAAAGGAAAGGCCCTTGTAGGCCTAACCTTTCAGATGTTCCTTGGTCCGTTCTTGTAGACGCGATAGTGTCCTGCCTCGATCGTGTCGACTGCCTTGCCAAAGTAACCCGCATATGCGAGCTGCGCGGCAATCCAAAGTCGATTGCGAAACGTGGGCTTGTCACTCTTCTTCATCGTGTTCCCCTTCTCGTAGTTCTTCCATTATATACAGTGTAGGAACTGCGAATAATATACGAAAGAAAAAAAGGGAAATCCATGTTTCCATAGACTCCCCTTTCGGGTTCACTTCTCCTTCTTGTCCAGGTGCTCCTTGATCTTCTTCACGATCCGGCGATCGATCCCCCGACGAACGGCGTAGTACGTCCCCGCCATCACAGCGACCCCAACCACCATCAGCCCTGCGGCCGCGGCGTTGGAACCCTGCGTAGCAGGAGCGTTCTCCGGCGTTCCGGGAACCGAACTCATCAGCGTGTCGCTCATCTCTGTGCTCCTCATTAGTAGTAGTTCTTCCACTATATACATTGTAATTGTTGCGAACTACTAGAGCGTAGGTAGCTTAAATCCTTCCTCTCCAGCCAAAACTCCTTGCGCATGGAAGTAGTCGGCGATGATTTGGAGTTCCTTGGACACCATAAGATCAGGATGATTCTTCGCCACGATGCTGATCATTGCGGAATAAGCGAATAAACACGGACTGGCAAAGGTATCCTACCGTCTTATGACGACCGCATCCCCGATCTCATCATCTACTCGGAATGTCGCGAACCCATCCGTCACAAGGATCATTCTGTCCCGAGGGAATGTTATGTATTTGTAATCGTCTGCGCACAGATAGCCATCATCTTGTGTTTCACCCATAGATGAACGTTACCTCTTTCCCGTCAGGGTTCTTTGTGTGACACAACCTCGACAAAGGGCCGAACGAGTCTTCCTCGCCCATCTCCCACACGATATCCGTAAATCCAAGGTCTACCAACTGTGGTTCTAAGATCTCTATCTCCTGCCTCACGATAGAACTCGTCGGCACATTGAAGTGGAACTTTGCAAAACTTATTATGTCGCCGAGGTTTTGATATGCCTCGATGCCAGGAACTTTCAGATCTTGAAACGGCTCGTCCATTGCAGTCTCCCATTAGTAGATTTTGAAGACGATCAGAATTGCCATGATCGCGGTAATGATGTTCGCGATCGTATTGATGCTGATACTAATACGTTCATTCATGTCTGTCTCCTAGTCCTCGTCGTCGATCGCTTCAAGAGCGCTCACCAGCTCAGGATACCATCGGCAATTAAGAACTCTCCTTGTGCGAAGAGCTTGCAGAGCCCTCTTGGCCACCTCAACGGTTTCGTACGACAACTCTCCTTCCCCGAGGAGTTCGTCCGCGGCAGCTTCTAGCTTGTCAGTTGTTGCCGGAGGAAAGACCTGCGGAGTATTTCTCTCGACGTGGGCTGCCATTGCGATAGCAATCCCAAGGATGTGCCTACGCTTGTCGTCGTCCCTATGAAACAACGGCATTAGGCGTCCGGAAGAGTTTCGATGGTCGGACCGATCACGTACGTTGAGTAAATTGAGTTGCCATCAGTCTCGAAGGTGTATCCCTTCTGGATCATCTGCTGTTGGGTCATGAGAACACCGTGCGCTCGCATGACATCCACTGTGTACTGATTGGCAATTGGCCAAGCCATCGGGGAGGTCGGACTGATAGCCCAGATAGTCCCGTCCCCGTGCTTCCCGCCACCACCACGTTGCACAACACATCTCAGCATGTAATCTTCATCCTCTTCGGTTTCCGGAGGGGGTACAGTTCCGCCTCCACCAGCAGCGATTGCAGCCGGTCTCCAATAGCAACAAATTTGACCCGAATAGCGGTCACCGCGTTCCATTACGGCCCCGCCATTATCCCAAGAGCTTTGCGAGGTGTTTCCTTCCACAGTCCGCATGTAGTCTCCGCCTATCCATCCGGCGAAGAATCCGATGTGGTCTCCTGCGGGGGCTCCTGCGTATACTCCATAACTACAGACTGCGATGCCTCCTTCCATGTGCCACGCCTCCCAGGAGAAGATGATGCTGTCTCCGGGTTGTACACCTCCAGCACCAACACTCTCACCGTTTCTGAATGCATGCACCTGCCCATCTGGACAATAGCTCAAGCCCGCCGGGCCATTGATGGCTGGGTAGGGATACCCTGCTTCCGCGTCGCACCAAGATGTGAACATCGCACACCAGGCACCAGCTCCCCAAGGATCTGTGTACGGGGAACAAATGTTGCTGTTGGGTGGATTCTCAGTCTTACCGACTTGTGAGTAGGCGACTGCGAGTACCGCGTCACCGCCTATTGTCATATACAGCCTACTTCCTTCATGTGGTCTCTTGTCTCAACCACCTTTTCATACCAATACTGTCGTTTGTCGTAAGGCGCCTCCAAAACGGCTTTGACCCAGTACTGAAGTGTTCCTTGCATGTTGTCGCAAAGATCGTTTGGCATCAGTATCTGGACAGGCCTGACAAAAGTTATCGAAGTCGTTGTCGACGTAGTGGGTTCCTCACTTTCATTACGTGACGCAAGTAATACGGCTATGGACATGAGGTATACCGCAAGTAGTTTCTTCATGAGTTAGCAGGGGCATCCCGTGATTAGAGCCCAGATACAGAATCCAAGCCCGAACAGAACTATGACGATCAGTATCCAACCTTCCGCCATACTACTCCTTATGAGACGTGGGGCAGTTTATAGTCATGCCCAGGACTATCGGTGGCTGGACATATTATAGTGCGGCTAGCCTATCGCACTTCACGGCTCCGCCCGCGATCTATTGACCGGTTACGACCGTGAGTTCCCCTTGTCGAGACCTGATCTTCCTACCAAAGGCCACCGCCGACACGACGATGATGGAGATCAGAGTTGCAATTCCGAACTTTCTGTACATTACCTTCTCCTTTGTTGGATGGATCGAAACGAGACGGTCTGACAGGGCAACGACAACCCCCAGACTGTAGAACTCCATGCCGGCAGAAAGGGAAATAACTGCGCATGTTTCTTAGCGTCTCAAAGATCATGCCAGGGGTAGGCGGCTGCAGCTTATGCCACAGCTCTTTTGAACCTACCCCCAGCGTCCATTCGTAGTATGCCCTTGCAAAGCATACACTTGCGTCACAGCAGCGTTTCCTGCAAGAAGAAACTGACGCTCGGTCCAAACGGAGACGAATGCGGTTTTTTGTTTACCTAAACACCGGCTGATCATTCCGATGCGCTCTGTGTTATCCTTCACAGTTCACAAAGAGCGGCCTGACCCTCTTTGGTAGCCACGGGAACCCTCGGTGGAAGAGGTAACCCGTGTTCGGATCTACGCAAAGACTGCAGACGGTAATGACTACCTTAGCCGGAGGCGGTCACAGCCAAGATATCACTAGCGCTCTAACGCTCTGAGCCTAAGACCTATTTAACGTCGCTCAGACGACGGGCTTTCGACACGTGACCCATGTCGTAATAGGTCATAACTTTTATCAGGAATCCGTCAACTTCCAAGAAGATGGGGCCCTTTTTCAATTCTCTTCTGCCTCGGTCCCGTCTTATCGGTCGAACGTTGTCGAAACTTACTTCCGGCAGATCAAAATCCATCTCAAAGAAATCCCTAACCTTAACGGCTATAGGATAGGTGAAATTCCTCTGGCCAAGCTCTAACTGGCTTAGTGTTGCTGTGGCAGGGAACCCAAGTTGGCGCGAGGCCTCACTGAGACTCATACCCTTTGCCAGTCTGGCTTTCCGCACTTCGTCTTTGAAATTATCAGGAAGGTTTGGGTACTTCGTGTTTACCGGCAAATCAGTTCATGTCCGGATCTACGATGTTCTTCGGATCCAGTACTTGCTGGATCATTTCGTTGAGGTCCTCTTCGGAAAGCTCTCTGAAGTCGATAATTCCCAGCCCAGCGATGATTATGTCTCTTCCGTCTGGGGTCTTCAGAAAGATGTTGTTCTCGGTGACGATCGCGATCTTATCTCTGTCCATCAGTCTACTCCAGCCTTGCGCAGAGCTTCTTGGAACGGATCCGGGAACATCGTCAAGATGAGATACCGGTGATTGTCGTATCGCACACGTTGAAGGTTGAAGTAAATCTCATGCTCTGTCTCGAGCATTATGGGCCTTT